>JAZUKH010000060.1:0-18374 GCA_045643185.1 Myxococcota bacterium
CTCCCGTCCCCCGCGCGTCTCTCCCGTGCCCCTTGCAATCCCGGTTGATTTGTAACAACAAAAAAGCCCGCAATTTGCGGGCTTTTTTGTTGTTTGAGACTGGCTCAGGCTACGAACTTGTGAAGATTAGTAATCTTCGTCCTCATCTTCTTCGTCGCCATCTTCGTCTTCACCGTAGATACCGAAGCCGTATTCGTCGTAGTCTTCATCGTCCTCGTCTTCGTCGTCGTCATCCTCGTCTTCGCCGTCGTCATCCCAGTCGTCGTCGTCTTCGTCGTCGTAGTCTTCGTCGTCCTCATAATCGTCGTCGTAGTCTTCGTCGTCTTCATAATCGTCGTCGTCTTCGTCTTCTTCCTCGTAATCTTCATAATCATCGAGTTCGTCATCGCTGTGTCGTTTGCGACCAGCGAGTTCGAGGCTGTCCACCGGGGTAAGACCAAGCAAGAAAAGCGGAAGTTGTGTGGTTTCGTTTGTCAGCGATAACATGATTTTTTTACCTCATTATGGCGTGCGAAATAAATCGTGGTGGAAAAGAAAAATTATGGGTAAAAATGCCGAATCATGGCTATTCCCCCCAAAAAAAGCACGCCTTTCTAATCACATTGCGATTTGAACGCAAGCCTACATTTGTGTTTTTTTGACATTTGCAGCGTGCTAAAACATCGCGCTCTTTATTTGGGCAAAAAGCTTAAGGAGAAATGCAAAAATGTCATCGTGTAAACTTTGTTGTGAACGTCAGGTCATCAGAGCGTTATTTGCGGCGAGTCGTCAGGAATGGCAGAATATACGTTGGCGTTGTAGTCGGATCGACGGCGAGTGTTTGGCAAAGGAACTTTCGAAAGATGGGCATCCTGTGTCGCGCGAAGCCGTTGAGGACATCGTGAAAAACCTTTCGATGTTTTCGTTACGTGAAGATTCGCTCCATGTGAATATCAAAGGATTTGTTCGTGACTTTGATCGTCAGACGATCGCCGAAGGACTTGGTTCTGAGGGCGTTCAATTCTTTCCGACGCGTCAGAGTGCGAATCGCTCGGCATACGAAACTTGCCGCGAAGCGGCGTTTTTTGGTTACGGCGCTTTTGAAGACCAGTTTTTGAAATGTCCGGTCGAAGCGCTCGGTTCGTTGATCGGTCAGCCTCAATCCGTGCCGGTAACCACGGTTCTGCGCGACTTGCGCGAAGGTTTTGCCGAAAACGACGTGGCGTGTGACATGTTGGGACGCGATCAGTTTTTTAATGCCGATGTATCGACACCCGAAAAATATGTCGCTTTTCAAAACCAGCTCCGTTCGTCATCGATTTCTGGCGATCTTGCTGACAAGCTCAGTTCGTTTTTTCATCGCCGCATGACGATCGGTGTGCGCGATACGCTTCGTTGGAGCCTTGGCGCTCGTCATCCACGTTTCGACTGGTCGCGTGCCAAAAAACACATTGAAACGGCATTCAGCCATTATGGACGCGACGACTTTAACGCGCCGCAACTCGTTTACTACACGTATGCGCCGTCGGTCGACGATAACGAGATCGAAGAGACGACGCGCCTAAATGCCGTCGTTGTGGACGAACTCGCGGATCAGCTCAAAAACGCGTTGGATGAGGCCAAACTTGACCTGAGCAGCAGTGTTGATGGGTTTAGACTCGCCTGTCAGTGGATCCTCGATATTCATCACGATTACCCTGACTTCGATCTGGAATGCGCTGGGTTGAATGACGCAGCGGTTCATATCGACTTTATGAATCACTCCGTGCACGAAAAAGTCAGTCAGAATTTGACGGGCAACGCGGTTCAAATGCGTCGAAACACGAATTTCCGCGCGCATTTCGATGCTTACGGGTTGACACAACGTTGTCTTTCACGCCTGACAGCCTCTGAACTCGACCTTTTCTTCGACACGGTAAAGAGCGTCATTCGCCGTTACGACGACAAGAATGGTTTCGTGACCGAACAGGGCATTTTAATGTATCGCCGCTTGCCGACCGTGCTTTTTATGCTTCAACAGCGTGGTCTTGCTCAGGCGCTCGAAGGCGAACGGGTGCTCGATTCTTTCGACTTGTCAGTCATGACGAGCCTGGAACACGCGAGTTACATGCGCACCTACGGCGAGATCTCTGAAAAACTGCTCGTGTTTTTCGTGTTGACATTGCGTCACATGATGATGACCGACCATGCGCCCGACCTTCGTCCCAAAAAGTTGATCAAAGACTTTTTGGTTTTGGGGCTTTGGGGCACGCGCACCCCGAATTTGCTCGTTCACCTCTATGCGCCTGCTGACTCTGACCCGAATACGCCCGTTTCTCAACTTGCTCGTTCGGAAGTACGCTTCATTGGTTGCGAACAAGTCGAGATTCATGCGCTCGATCATCTGAACTCGAATGCCAAGGCGATGCGGTTCATCGTGGCACAGTGTCTGCCGCTCATCGAACCCAGTATTTTGCGCAACATCGGGACGTTCACGATGGCGATGGACGAATTCACGAATGGTGCTGCGGCACCTGAGATCAATGCGTTCAGCATCGTGCATTATGCCTCGGACATCCTGCGTGAGATCGGTCATGCTGGCATTAAGGGATCGCTCGAAGACGTCGTTTCACTGACGGAATTTCTTGTTGGCGCCTCGCTCGACCACGCGACGCAAAAGCTCGACGAAGTCGATCGTTGGTTGAAAAAATACCGTCATGACGCGTAGAGCGTGACTTGTAAGGCGTTTGACCGATTCATGCGAATTTACCTGACGAGTTTTGGCGCGAGTGTCGCGATCCACGCGTTGATCGTGTGCGTTTTGGCGAGTTTGCCGACCCACGTGGTCGATCCGTTGCGGTATATGCATTTGCATGAGTCGGTTCAGCGCGTCGAACCCTATCGCGCTGTCGTTCAGTTTGCGCTCGCCGACTCGTGGCGCGAGGAACCAGGTGATGACGCGTTCGAAGACGAAATGCCTGACTTTGCAGATCAGACCGCGTTGGATGCGTTGCCTCAGCCCGTTTTGCCCAACCTGGTGTATCACGGAGCGTCGTCGCTCGAACCAGGTGACGAAAAGGCGCCCGATGTTGCGGACTCGCCGCGTGTCGAGGCCGAGTTGGAAATGGCGCCGCGTGTTGACGCCCAACCGGACGCAGCGCCGCGTGTTGACGCCCAACCGGACGCAACGCCGCGTGTTGACGCCCAACCGGACGCCGCGTCTGACGTCGTTTTGGCGCAGGGGCCGCGTGTTGAGTCTGGGCCGGTTGCGGCATCCAGAACTCGGTCCGCCGATCAGTCGGTGCCGGGCGTGAAGGTCGCGGTGAGCGCAGGCGGCACGGACTCTGTGCCATCACCTGTTGACCAGGAAGCCTTGTGGCAAGCCTATGCCAAGCAGATCAGCGCGATCTTTGCCAAAAAACGCACGTATCCGCCCATGGCTCGTCGCCTTAACCAGTCTGGGTCTGTGCTCGTCGAAATGGAACTCGCCCAGACCGGTCAACTTCTGCAAGCTCAGATCGTGCGTTCCTCTGGGTCAAAAATTCTCGACAAAGCTGCGCTCGACTTGATCGAAAAAGTCGATCTGCCGCCGTTGCCATCAGGCATTCGTGGCGATAAACACCGTGTGCGTGTGCCCATCGAGTATCGACTAAAATAGGTTTTTATAAAAAACGAGTGAACCATAACCATGGGCGCAATCAATCATTTGTATGAATAATGCCGCATGGTTAAAGGCCCTGCCAGGCGAGGGGGTAGACGCGTATTTCGTATTTCCGTAGTAGAGACGCAAAAGTTTGCGTCTCTACGGAAATACGAAATAGCGGCTCAGGGGGAGGCTTCCCCCTTCATACGAATCTTAACGAAATGGATTTGTGGCAAGGGTTGGACATCTGGCTTTTTCTAGAAGCGGCGTGGGAACGGTCCAAGTCATTTGAATACCGGGTTGCCAGAAGTGCATGTCGTGGCCGAGCTGAGGATTGCTCCAAACGATATACCGGTCAAAATCGGCTTCCAGGCTTACATCGTTATTGGTAATGAAATCGTAGTCGAATTTGAGGCCGATCGAGAAGGTCGGCGTGATGTACCAGTCGAAGGCGAAGCCGATCTTCGCGGCAAAAGCAACGCCCGGGCCGAGGGTCTTATCAAAGATGTAGGGACGGGTATAGCCGGATTTTGTGCGTTTTGAGCGTTCGTCGCCGCCGCTGTATGCAGCACCCAGCCCGAGGTCGAACGACAACTGGAAGCGCGATGCCCAGAAGGGCAGACCAAATCGGAAGACGCCAAAGGACGCCATGAGGATCTGTGGATCCATTTTGTCGCCGGCGTCGCCCAGCCATGGACCATAGCCGAATTCCTGCTGCACATAGAACGTGAACCAGTTGAACGTGTATCCGATGGCGAAGGTGAGGCCAAACTGGCTCAAATAGTCGACGCCATCGAGGTCTCGGCCTTCCATGAACGTTGAAACGTCCAGATCTTTCACGGGAGAGTTAAGCGAGGCCGTGCAGGGTTCATCCAAAATGACGCCGGCTGTGAAGCCCAGTTTAAACTCAAAACCCTCACGGTCGCGAAGGATGCGTTCTGCAAGATGGTAGCCGCCGTCCCATTCGATGAATGTCGTGGTGCCGGTCGTGTACGAGCTTACGTTTTCTTTCCATACTTGGCGCATGTCCTCGATATAATCGGTTTGTGATGATATCTGGGATTGCATGTTCGAATACTCTTCATTGGTCAAAATATTTAAATCCCTCATTTCATACAGGAGCGCTCTTGATTTATCGTTAAACTCTTCAGCGCTGATGATGCCTTCCAGGGCATATTCATTCCAACGGTTGTACTCTTCCTGATATTTGGGGAATATCTTGTTTCGATCGGGATTGAGATGTTTATAAGTTGCGATGAGCTCGTCTATTTCTTTGAGATTTTCGTCTTTATTTTCAGGCGTGATGAGGTTGAAAGCGATGAGTTTGTCCATTTCGGTGCTTTGGCAATCGCGGTATTGTTCGGTGGGACCATATTGATCAAAGCAGTCCTGGACGGTAACAAAGAAATCATGAAAATGTGAGCATTGATTGACCAGGTTTGGCAGTGTTTCGGAGATAAACATGTCGTAGTCGGCCTGTTCAAGCATGCCTTTGTTGTATTCCGTATCGACGAGCGTCTTTATATTTTTCTGATATTGTTCAGGCGTTGTCTGATTGGTTTTACATTTATCGTTTTCTTTTTGAATTGATTCTAGGAGTTTTTGGACAGCGTCACGTTTTGCCTGAAGGTCTTCTGGCATGGGTTGACCTTGAAATGCCAGTGTTTGGGACTCGGCTGATCGTTGCGCATCTTGAGTCTGCATGCAGATCTGGAAAGGTTTTTCGAGCGATACGATGGCCGAATTGTATTCCTCAATATCGATGATTTCGCCCTCATATAAGACTTTTAGGGCTGCATTTTGTTGGCTGATAAAGTTCATGGGAGAGATATTTCCCGAAAGACAAGCTTGATAATTATGTCCGGACAAATTCTGGTATTGATTTATTTGCATTTTGATCAATTCGTTGAATTGATTCTCGAGAAGGGCACGGGCTTCTTCGTAAACATTTTGATCGATCAGACCATCCTTGAGAGCCTTGTCGCAGTAAGCTTGGGCCTGTTTTTTCCACTGAACGATCGTGATCTTACCGTCTAAATAGCTCTGGTAGAGTGTTGCGAACGAGCTGTCGAGTTCTTTTATGACTGCGTTGGCATCCGCCTGCGCAAAAGCATTGGTATTGGCAAAGAGCAGGCAGAGCGTCATGACTAGGATAGAATGTTTAATGTGTTTCATATTAGCCATAAATGATGAATTATTGATGGTGTTTGACAAGTGCTATTAGCACAAGATGATAAATTCGCGACCGTCTCCGTTTGAACGATGAGGGCGTTTGGTGATGGGAAGTTAGTCTGTGGTAAATGATCGGTTTGCTTTGAACAAGGCGTTACAATGGATACGGTGAATCAGGACGATGAATAGCTTTTTTTGACATGATGTTTTCAAAATAGAACGATTTTTTGAAAATCATTCGTTGGCGCGGGTTTACACGATTAGGGAATGATTAGCAACATTATATATTGATCACATTTGGCTGATTTTGCTCATAAAATGAGTTGTTTTTAGGCAAACGTCGTTGTGATTTGGTCTCAAAAAGGCTAAACCGCGCGAGCGTGAATTTTGGCCGGGCGACCGGTTGGTTTTGGAGGAGTTAAATATGAATCTGAGTGGGCGAGTTTGGACGATACTAGCGGCGAGTTCATTGGTGTTGACGGCATGTACGGTCGAAGGCGACGATCAACAGACGTCACGTTCACCCGAGAATACGGTGGAAGCGTGCAGCGACAAGGTCGATAACGACCTGGATGGTTACGCCGATTGTGCCGACACCGAGTGTCAGGCGCTAGACATCTGTAAAACCCAGCCAGATGATCCCAAAACCGACCTGGATTGCAGTGACCCGGCGAATGCCGACGCCTGTGGCGCAAAACCGCGTGAGGATAGTGAAGCTGCGTGCAGCGACAAGGTCGACAACGATGGCGACGGCTTTGTTGATTGCAAAGACGCCGACTGTGCGCGAACGAGTGTGTGTCATTCCGAGGTCACGACGCCCGAAAACACAGAGTCCGCGTGCAGCGACAAGGTCGACAACGATGGTGACGGTCAGATCGACTGTGCTGACGCTGACTGCGCTTCGCTGAGCGTGTGTCACGGGGATGATCCGACGCCCGAAAACACCGAGTCTGCGTGCAGCGACAAGGTCGACAACGATGGCGACGGTCAGATCGACTGTGCTGATGCTGACTGCGCTTCACTGAGCGTGTGTAAGAGCTCCGATAAGCCCGACGACGAAAATACGTGTAAGCAGATCTCCAAACTCGTGAAAGACGTGTGCGCTGGCTCGTCGACGCACGATGACGATGACAAACCGACTTCGGATGACGCGATCAGTGCGCAGAAAAAGTTTGAGTCGTCCTGTCAGACGAAATGCGATGACGCAGCATGTGCTCAGTCGATTTGGTGCACGCTTTACACGACGGTGGATTCGGGCGAGCCCGGGATTAAGATCGCACCGACGGAAGATCTGAAAACGACGGAGGATGGCGGCGCTGTGTTGCTTGGCGTTGTGTTGACGTCAAAACCTGACCAAGAAGTTATGGTCGAGGTCTTTTCGTCCAATGAGACGTTTGGGATCGCGCAACCTGGCTATTTGACGTTTACTTCGGACAACTGGAATAAGCCGCAATACGTGACGGTGACTGGACAGGATGACTCGGTTGAAAACGATCAGGTCTACAGCATTTACGCTTCGGTCGAAGTGGGCAGTAAGGCATGGACCAAACTCGAGACGCAGGAAATTCAGGTCACGCATATCGATAATGACGGCGGCGGTATGCCAGCGTCATTCGTGGTATCGCCTGACAGCCTTGAAATCGCTGAAAACGGCGTGGGAAGCACGTTTACTGTGTCTATTGGCACCAAGCCGACCGACGATGTCGTGGTCAAGATCGCCTCGTCGAACGAGCGTGAATTCACGGTGTCGCCTGACAGTCTGACGTTTACGACCGATAACTACGTCGAGTCACAGACTGTGACGATCAAAGGCGTTGCCGACAAGGTGAAGGACGGCAACCAGAATGGCTCGGTGTTGTTCACGGTTGAAAGTTCCGATAAGCGTTTTAATGGGTTTACGATCGAAAACGTGGCGGTCACGGTGAAAGACAGTGATGACGTGACGACCGGCCTCGTGACATTGCGTGTGATGGCAGCCAACACGTCGTCGGGCAACTACCAATCGTACGACGATGGTGAAGGCATCCGTATTTTCAAGGCCGTCAAGCCTGATATCGTGTTGATCCAGGAATTCTCTTATGGCGAAAACAAGCCTGCTGACATTGAAACATTCGTGCGTAACACGTTTGGCAACGAATTTGTTTATAGTCGTGGTAGTGGTTCGATCCCCAACGGCGTGATCTCTCGTTATCCGATCGTTGAGACGGGCAGCTGGTCGGGCTCGGATATTCCTGACCGCAAGAACGAATGGGCGGTGATCGACATCCCCGGTGACAAAGACCTGTTGGCGGTCAGCGTGCATCTGCACACGAAGTCGGATATTCAGCAAAAGAATATGGACGAACTGGTGGCTAATATCAGTGAAAAGCTCAAAGACCAGGATTATTACGTGGTTTTGGGTGGCGATTTCAATACGGCAGGGCGCGACGAAGTGAAAAAGCGTCTCGGCAGTCTGTTCGCGACCGAAGGTCCGTATCCTGTTGACCAGTTGTGCCATGACGGCACGAGTGCTGATCGTAAAAAGCCGCTCGACTGGGTCTTGGCGAGCAAATCGTTTGATGCGTTCAAAACGGGTACGACGATCGGTGAGACCACGTATGAGGGCGGCCACGTGTTCGATGCGCGCGTCTACGATTCGCTCAACGCCCTGTGCAAGGTGGCGCCCGTCAAAGCCGATGACTGTGGACCTGCGGCCGATGCTCAGAAAAACGAGACGAATATTCAGCACATGGCTGTTATTCGTGACTTTGAGTTGACGGTGAAGTAAGTTTGATGCGGTTAATCATTGGAGAAAGGCTTGACCAAAAAAGTTCCATACGCGTATAAGAGGCGGCTTTTTTGGGAAAAGAGTTCCCGATTTTAACAGTGAGGAAACACAGACATGTTTGAAACAATATCGAAAGGTTTTCGCGATATTACCGAACGCATGCGTGGCGTGCGTGAATTGAATGAAGACAACATCGACGAAGCGCTTCGTGCGATCCGTGCGAGTCTTTTGGAAGCAGACGTTAACTATCACGTGGTGAAACGCTTTTTGAACAACGTGAAAGAGCGTTCGTTGGGTGAAAAAGTGCGCGTGAGCGTGAAAGACGCGGAAGGCATTGTTCACAACGTTACGCCCGGTCAGCACTTCATTAAGATCTGCCAGGAAGAATTGGAAGCTTTGATGGGACCGGTCGACGACGAGCCGATCAAAATGGGTCCGAAGGCGCCGACCAAGATCATGCTCGTTGGTCTTCAGGGCTGCGGTAAAACGACGACGGCTGCGAAACTCTGTTACTGGCTCAAAGAACAGTATAAAGCTAAACCGTTGATGGTTGCTGGCGACGTTTATCGTCCTGCCGCAGCCAAACAGCTTCAGGTCCTCGGCGAACAACTTGGCGTGCCTGTTTACACGCGTCCGGATGCTGACCCTGTCGATATCTGCACGGAAGGTATCGAAGAAGCCCGTAAGCTCGGTTGCGACTTCGTGCTCTTTGATACGGCAGGTCGTCTGGCTGTCGACGATGTTTTGATGAGCGAACTCACCGAGATCGTCGAAGAGACCGACCCCGAAAACATCTTCCTCGTTTGTGATGCGATGATCGGTCGTGACGCCGTTAATACGGCGGTTCAGTTCAACGAAAAGATCAACCTCGACGGCTTCATCATGACGAAACTCGATGGTGATGCCCGTGGTGGTGCCGCGCTCTCGATCAAGGAAGTTACCGGTAAACCGATCCGCTTCATTGGTGAAGGCGAACAGGTCGAAAAACTCAAGATCTTCCGTCCGGATGGTCTCTCCAGCCGTATTCTCGGCTTTGGTGATATCGTCGACATCATGATGGATTTTGAACGCGTCGTGGATGAAGATCGCGCTCAGAAAGATGCCCTCGAAATGCTTTCCGGCAAGTTCGATTTCTATCACTTCCTTGAACAGCTCAACATGATCCAGCGCATGGGCTCTTTGCGTGAGATCATGGAACGTATGCCGTTCTTCTCTGGCATCGCGGATAAAGTTAATATCGATGACGGCGAGATCACCCGTATCAAATCGATGATTCAGTCGATGACCACAGAAGAGCGTCGCGATCCGGATCTTATGTTCTCGCGTTCGCGTCAGGTCCGTGTGGCGCGCGGTTCCGGCCATACCGTCAAGGATGTCACTGAGCTCATGCAGCGTTTCTCGTTGATGCGTGACATGATGGGCCGACTCGGTACTAACACGAGCTGGCTTTCCAAGATCCCTGGCCTCGGTCAGCTCAACAACATGCGTCAGCTTTCCAACATGGATTTCACCGATCTCTTCGGCTCCATGGTCAATTCTGCGCTTCCGACCGATCCGAGCGAATTGCTCAAAGGCCTGCCCAAAGGTTATATGCCTCCCGGGTATCATCAGCAGCTTACGAAAGAACAGAAACAGAAACGTAAGCTTGCCCGTATGAATCGCAAGAAAAAGTAACTTGTCATAAGGAGCCGCCTCGGGCGGCTCTTTTTATGACCAGTTGTTAAGCCGTTTCAGCTTGTTGTTCCGGGCTGCGTTGGGTGGAACTTTCGTGCCGTTATCGGTGCGTATCAAAAACTTAGTTGTAACGTTAATAAAAATTGTGAGTAAAGCGTCCGATCATGTCCTCAGATAACGAAATTGATTCCAAAAAAGACCAGGATCAGAAAGCTTCGACAGGTGTTGAATCTGATCCGGTCACCAATGAAAAAGCCAGTGAGGACGATTCTGCTAAAGACGCTTCAAAAGACGCTTCAAAAGAGACACGAACCGATCAAGATACCGAGGAACACTCGCCTGATGATGATCTGCCACGTCTGAAAGACTATTGTTGCGTGAACCATCCCGACAAAAAGGCCTACACGGTCTGCACGCGGTGCGGTAAATTCGTCTGTTTTGACTGTTTCAACCCGTTGCCTTTTTCGATCTGTCGTGATTGTTTCAGCGCCGAAGACGCTGTCGTCATGCGCACTTCACATTGGGACAACGTTCGTTTTCTTGCGGAGATACCAGGGGCAACGAATCACGTTCCGCGCTCTGTCAAAGACCTTCCTTATGCACTGAAACAAGTCGTGAGGGGACGTCCTGGTTTCTTTTATATCGGTAAAGAGGCGCCTTACTGGTTTTCATTTTTGTTTGCCTGGCTTGCCGTTGCGCCTGTGACGGTCGTGACCCAGTTAGTGCATCCACCTCATATCGATTTCGAAAAAGTGAATCCCGAGATCGTTGCGCGCCTTGGCGAACAAACGGTGCGTCAGGTGATGGAAAACGTCAATGGCATGAGCGTGTCGACGTTGGTCATTGTGGCACTCGTTTCTGCGGCGCTTCAGATCGTGCTTTTTGACACCGCCTATTTCGTGGCGATTCGCGCCATTATGTCGGACAAGCTCACGTGGCGTGAATGCGGTAACACGATCAACTACTGCATGCTTCCGCTCATTCTGGGCGTGCTTGCTGTGTATTTTGACTGGGCGCTCGTAGGCATGCTTGCCATCTTTTTGATGTTGATCAAAGCCTCGGTCGCCATGCGCGTCATTGCGAACTGCACGTTTTGGCGCGGAACGTTTGCGATGCTGTCATTCATGGTGTTGATCTTCGCCATGGGGTTGCTCTGATAAGCTTAATTTTTGATTTTTTCCCTGTTGGTTCCAATATGTTAAGTTTGTGAGCCCTGTTTTGCGTTCGACGAATGTGGCAGGGCTGAATAACGAACCATCGGGAGAAAATCATGGAAGAAAAGATCATTTCGCTGTTTAGTGTGGACGAGCTGGCTGAAGCCATGGACGCGACGGTGACGCATCGTCGCGAACTGCGTTGCACGGGCGCGTGTACGGATTCCCGTAAAGTCACCGAAAGTGATTTGTTTCTGGCCTTAATTGGAGAGCGCTTCGATGCGCATGCGTTTTTGAATGACGTTTTGGCCAGAGGCTGTCGAGCTGTCGTGGTCTCTAAAGCGGTTGACGTGCCAGAAAACTGCGTCGTGTTTCGCGTCGACGATGTTGAAAAGGCATTTGGGCGACTGGCTCGTGCGGTCATTGAGCGACGTCGTAGCCTGGGCAATTTTGCGACGTTCGGATTGACTGGCTCGTATGGCAAAACGACGACGAAAGAATTGCTCGCCGCTTTGTTGACGTATAAGGGCTACAACGTTTTGAAGACGGAAGGCAACTTCAATAACTTCATTGGTCTGCCGATGACGGCGTTGCGCCTGACGACGGCACATGATGTAGCCGTGTTTGAGATGGGGGCGAGTGCGCCGAAAGAAATTGAGTATTTGGCGAGTATCGCTCAACCGGAGTATGGGCTGATCACGGGCGTTGGGCCTGTTCATCTTCAAGGTTTTGGCACGATCGAAGGCGTTGCCGAAGGCAAAGGCGAACTGATCCGGTCACCACGTATGAAGGTCATGGCTTTGCCGCAAGCCATTCATCATTTTTACGTGGATGAAAAGAATGACCAGGTCGATCTCTATCGCGCGGTGGGCAAAATGTGCATGCCGCAGCCAAAAATACCCAGCGGTGTGTCGGTCACTTGGGTCGGCGAAGGCGCTGATCATTATTTTGACAATGTCACACCGCTCGTCGACGGCTGCGATTTTGACTACGTTGTCTGTGGCACCAAACACCGTGTTCATTTGCCGTTGTTGGGCGGACACAATGCCTCGAATGCTGCACTCGCCTTGACGTTGACGGCGTTCGTGCCATCAAAGGCAAGTGGCGACGGGGCTTGTTCACACGGTTGGACGACCGAAGCGATCAACGAGGCCGTTGCCAAAGTCGTGTTGCCGTCTGGCCGCTTGGAAAGGTGGGATGCGTCCAACCACGTGATCTTTTTGCACGACGCTTACAACGCGAATCCGGCCAGTGTGAAAGAGGCACTTGCCTTGGTCGCTCAACTGGCCGTTACGGAGCATCGTTGCCTCGTCCTTGGCGATATGCTCGAACTCGGTGAGACCAGCGACGAACAACACCTCGCTGTGGGGAAACGCGTCGCCTTGTTGGGCGCGAAACGTCTGCTCTGCGTCGGTAGTTCCGCTGTGCATCTGCGCGAGGGCGCGATCTCGGGCGGGATGAATCCACAAAGTATTTTCTGCGTCGAAAAGGATAATCTTGAAACGGGGCTTCAGTGGCTCGAAAAAGCTTTTGAACCCGGTGACCTCTGCCTCATTAAAGGAAGTCACGGCATTCATCTGGAGCGCGTCCTCGACTATTTTAAGGCTGAAAAACACTAGGTCAGATCATTCAATGAGGTCAAGCGCCGCAGGCAGAGGGGGTAGCGGCGTATTTCGTATTTTCGTAGAGATGTGTGGAACACACGTCTCTATGAAAATTCGAAATAGACGCGTAGGGGGAGATTTCCCCCGCCTCCCAAAATTATACAATTTGCCCAAAAATAAACTCTAAAATTCGCCCAGAAGCCGGTTTGGATTTATCACTCAAGCGTTGACGTGGCTCGCGCAAGGGTGCATGAGCTTTTCTTATATCGATTCAAACAGGAGTTCTGGTTCGATGTTATATTTTCTCTACGATTTGAGGGAGTATTTCACGCCGTTTAACGTCTTCGGCTATACTTCATTTCGTGTTGTCATGGCGATCATCACGTCGCTTTTGATGGGTTTGATGTATCCGGCTTTTATTAAGCAACTCGTCGAAAAGCAGGTGGGACAACAGGTCCGTTCGGATGGGCCGCAAACGCATCTTAAAAAACGTGGAACGCCGACGATGGGCGGCAGTCTGATTCTGTTCAGCGTTGTGATCTCGACGCTGTTATGGGCTGACCTTACCAATCATTTTGTCTGGATCATCCTGTTATTGACGACATTTTTCGGTGGTGTCGGGTTTATCGACGACTATCTTAAAATACGCGAGAAAGGAAGTCGCGGCCTTCCTGGACGATGGAAACTCATTCTACAGTTCGCGATCTCCGGTCTCATGATGCTTGTTTTGTTCAACGATCCTGCGTTGAGCAGCTATACGACTGATCTTTATTTGCCTTTTGTCGCAGCCGATAAGTTTTCGCTTGAGTTGCATCCCGTGCTCTATTCGATCTTTGCGATGTTCGTGATCGTGGGCACGTCGAATGCGGTCAATTTGACGGACGGCTTGGATGGTCTGGCCATTACGCCTGTGTCGATTGCGGCGGCGACGTTCCTGATCCTGTGTTATGTCGCAGGCACGACGATCTTGCTGCCCATGCAGCTTGATGGCGGGCAGACCATCATGGCTTCGTTCGATATGGCAGAGTATCTCAAGATCCCGCACATTACCGGTATTGCAGAGCTCTCGGTCTTTGCAGGCGCCATTATCGGCAGCGGTATCGGATTTTTGTGGTTCAATTCATATCCTGCACAGGTCTTCATGGGGGATCTTGGCAGCCTTTCGCTGGGCGGTGCTATTGGTTCACTCGCCGTGCTGAGTAAAAACGAACTGCTCAGCATCATCATTTGTGGTCTGTTTCTGCTCGAAGCCATTTCCGTCATTACTCAGACGACCAGTTTCAAACTTACTGGCAAACGTGTCTTCAAAATGGCGCCCATCCATCATCACTTTGAACTCAAAGGATGGGCAGAGCCAAAAGTCATCGTTCGTTTTTGGATCATAGCTCTCCTGCTCTCCCTGATTGCGTTGACCAGCCTCAAGATCAGGTAACTTCGACGGGGCGCCTCCATCGCCCCGTGCACTTTTCGGGAGAACATCATGGGACTTGGAAAATTGCTTGATCTGGAAGTTCGGGAGCGCCCTTGGGACGGCTGGCTTCTTTTGATCATCCTCACCTTTATCGTCATCGGCGTCATCATGATCTACAGTGCGAGCGCTATTACGTCGTACTGGGATCCGTATCAGCTCGATGAATTCTTCTATCTAAAACGTCAGCTATTTTCTCTTGGCATCGGTCTGGTCGCGATGATCCTTGGCATGAAGATCGATTATCGCGTTTGGCGAGAACGTATTTATTGGATCTTGGGCCTCGTCGTGTTGTTGCTTGGCGCGGTTTTGGTCATCGGTTCGACGATCAAGGGCGCACAGCGCTGGATTCGTATTCCCGGCGTCGGTTTCAACCTGCAGCCTGCTGAGGTGGCCAAGATCCTTGTGTCGTTCGTCATGGCCTATTTCATGGCAAAACAGGTCAAGGAAGGCCGCATCCAGAAGTTTGCTTACGGCATTGTGCCGCCTGTGATCCTGCTTGGCATTTGCGGTCTTCTGCTTCTGATGCAGCCTGACTTTGGCTCGACGGTCTTGTTGGCCAGCATGACCGGCGCGATGCTCGTGTTTGCCGGCACGAACCTGATTTTAATGGGATTTGGCGTGGTTTTGCTCGGTTCCGTGGCGACGCTGCTCATTGCGACGAGTGCGTATCGTATGGAACGCGTGACGGCCTTCCTGGATCCGTGGTCGCATCAGCAGGATTCCGGCTATCAGCTCATCGAAAGCATCTCGTCTATCGTTCACGGCGGTGTGAACGGGCAGGGGCTTGGCGAAGGACTCAGCAAACTTGGATTTGTGCCCGAACTGCATACGGACTTTATCGGCGTCATCATCGCTGAAGAATTCGGCTTTTGGGGCATTTTGGGCATCATTATCCTCTACATCCTCTTTGCTTCGCGCGGTTTTTTGATCGCGATGCGCGCACGCGACTACTTCGGCCGTTATGTGGCCTTCGGTATCACGTTCATCCTTACGATGCAGGCCGCTCTCAATCTCTGCGTTATTTCTGGCCTGGCGCCGACCAAAGGTTTCACGATGCCCTTCGTGTCTTACGGCGGTTCCTCGTTGATCATGTGCCTGTTTGCTGTGGGCGTTCTGCTCAACATTTCTAAATGTCAGGTCGATACGATCTCATACGAAAAAGAGCGCAAAGCCAAAGAAAAGAAGGATGCGCAGTGGCACGAAAAACGAAAACGCATTCTGACGGCTCGCCGCAACGGCTAAGTTGATCGCTCAACACAAATTCAGCGCCCGATCTACGGATAAGGGCGCTTTTTTTGTTTTGTTTTGGGCGAGTCTATCGCTTTGCGATACGACTCGCCTGTTCGGCTATCGCTTTGCGATACGCCGAACAAAAAAAGCCGCGCAAGCAGCGCGGCTGACGGGTTGAGGAATCAGACTAGATCTTTTTCCACTGCCCTGTTGGGATGTCGGTGAAGTCGGAAGGCATGACGTTGGTGAGAACATAGGTGACGCGTCGGTTGGATTCTTCCGGGGTTTCATCCGCCGTTTTGGTGAACAGCACGCGTTCGCCCAGGCCGCGGTAATACGTGTCGACTTTGAGGCCATGTCGTTTGATCCAGGCGGCGATGGACTGGGCGCGTTCGCGACTCAGTTTGTCGTTCGACTCGGTGCTTCCGACGGTGTCGGTGTAGCCCGTGATGTAGAGGTTCATCATGACGCGGTCGTACTGGTCACGCACTTTGTTGATGCTGTCGAGTGTGGCAAGCAGCTTGTTTTCCTGATCCTTGCGGATGTTGCTCTTGCCCGTGTCAAAGACGACGTCTTCGTGGGGAATGCTGATGGAGACGATCGTGTTCGTCGACCATGAGCCCTGGTCGTCATCGACGCGGAGTTCGACGATGGCGGGTTTCTTGTCCGACTTTTTCCACGTCATTTTGAGATCTTTCTGAGCTGGTTTGAGATCTTGAACGATGTTGTCGATCTGAGTGCCGTCTTCGGCGGTGATGACGAGGCTGGCCCGGACGACCGGTCGTGTGGTGTGCCAAGTCAGTTCGTTGATGTCGGCTGAAAGACCAAGGATCTCCGTATTGATGCCCAGGTGCATCGCCGAATTCATCTGGAAATTGCCATTGCTTTTCCAGACGTTGCCGTTGCTGTCTTTTCCTTGCATGTTGAGCTGACAGTTGTAGTTGCCAGCAGGCTGGTTCCAGGTGAGGTCGTATGAATCACCGCGGGCGATGGATTTGATGTGTTGACGGACCGGATCTTTGCCGCAAAAATTAATAACCAGGTCAATGTCGCGAATGTTGTCATTTGCCTGAATTTTGAGTTGAGCCGGCTGCGTTGCAGGGTGATTGAGCATGACCGAGTATCGGACGGGGTCCGCGACCGGACCACCAAGCTGTGCAAAAGCTGTTGCCGGAACGAGCGCAGTCAGCGCAGTCAGCAGAAGGGCATGAAATTTCATGAGCGTTCTCCTCTAAAGACAAAAAGTCGCATGGGCGCACGAGGTGCGTCAAAAATCAATTAAGCATAGATTAGACCAGTTAAGGCAAAATATAAAGTGAATGTTGGTCAACGGTTGGCGGCGCCGTCCTAGGCTCAACATAATAAACTTGCGAAATTGGCCAATTAAGAGGATAACGAGTAAGATTTTGGATGGCCTACACGATAAAGGTCGCTGAATTGTTAGTGCGCTGACTTGCGCAAATGCATTGGAAGTTTACTACCTATGGCTTTGGATCGGAATTTATATGTTGGAAAGACCCTGACAGGTGGGTTCCACATTGAGCGTTTTGTAGGATCGGGCGCCTTCGCATACGTCTATTATGCCGTGTCGCCACAAGGAAATCCGTGTGCAGTAAAAGTGCAGTACAACCTGGTCGATGATGCCAGAATTCGCTTTGCACGCGAGATCAAAGTCTTGAAAGAACTTCCTCCGAATGATTACCTCGTTCGATACTACTCCGATGGTATGCTGCCGGAAGGTTATCCGTATTTGATCATGGAGTTCGTCGACGGTATTACGCTGAAAGAATCCCTGAAACAGCGTTACATGTGGCCGCCGCGCGAAGCCTGTTCGATCATGCTGCAGCTTTGCAAAGCCTTTGACGGCCTTCACGCCATGGGAATTACGCATCGCGACGTGAAGCCTGATAATATCATGATTACGTGCAACAATCAGGTGAAGCTGATGGACCTCGGGTTGATCAAAGACTCCCAGGGACTTCTGAAACTCACTGAAGATCTTGCGCAATCACAAAATAAAGAGTTTTCGGATAACCTTGATAAAGGTGTTTTGGCTGGTACGCCGGAATACATGGCACCTGAGCAGTTTTCCGATCCTTCGCTCGACGATGAAACACAGGCAAAGACCGACTGCTGGACGGACGTTTACAGTCTGGGGCTTATCTTCTACGAGATGATCACGGGTCGAAAACTCTTCCCGTTCACCCCGGATAATTCGTCGCAGGCCATGTATGCTCGAAGTCTGCTCACGTACCTCAAAAAACGTACGAATCAGAACGATTTCGAGATCCTTCCGGCCCGTGAGTGTGATCCTCAGCTTTGGTCTGTCATTGCTAAATCGCTCCATAGCGACCCGCATCTGCGTCAGAACCGTGCTGGTGACCTGGCCGAAGATATCGAACGCTACCTCATTTCGGGAGAAGGTGTCGTAGAATCCGACAGCGATAAAACGAGCGCCATCGACATCACCCACCTCGCCGATTTCATGCCTCAGAATATGCCAACGCAGCCTGTGCCCCAGCCCGTTTACAGCGCGGCACCACAAGACGATTCCGTTGAGATCGCTGGGCCGGTATCTCCCGCATTACCGCCATACGCGGATTCAAACTATCAAAATGGGTTTACTGAGCAGGAAGAAGCTGAGGATAACACCTGGTTGTGGCTCACTGTCATTACTTTGTTGTTCATCGTCATCGTCATC
>JAZUKH010000061.1:0-4474 GCA_045643185.1 Myxococcota bacterium
TCCGACTTACGATGGTCCTGCTCACCGCCGTCATCCGCATGGCCATCTGGAACGGCTTTTACGCAGAAGCACGCTCGTTCATCAATATGCTCGACCAGATCGACGAAGCGCCGTTGCGGGATGCCATTTCTCTGCTCGAAAATGAAGCCTTCGTGCGCGAAGCCATGGCACGCAAAGCCGGTGTCGATATTCCACACCTCCATTACCTCATGCTGGACGGCATTGGTGCCGACTTCAAACACGCGCTCGAACAGGGCTCGATCAAAAACAGCGACATCAAATCCAACTGGCGAATGCTCATGGCAGGCTGCATGGGATTGCAGAACAACCACGACATCCGCACGCTCTTCATTGATGCGCCCGACCCCACGCCCTTCAAAAAGCTCATCGCGTGCAGCACTGAAAACACGTTCAAACGCCTCGCGACCGCGATCCGTGAAAGCACCGAGTATCTTCAGGAACACCTCGATCGTTCCTGGGATGAAAACAAGGACGCCATCAAGTCGATCATCGCCAGCGACCGAAATCCGTTTCCGCCCACAAGCCCGGAAGCCGAATCTGTTCTGGTCTATATGCAGTATTGGTTTGAACACACCTGCGCGCAGGAACACCAAAACAAGCAACGCGAAAAGCTCAAACCGTTGCTTCAGCAGATCCGGGCTGACATTGAATGCAAGGAACAGTGTAGCTGGGATGCGGATAACGACAACACCGTCGATCCGTACCACCCCATTCCCGAATATTTCATGATCGTGCAGCGTCCCAAATATTTTGACGACACGAGTCTCAATAAAGACCACGCCACACCGTTCACCGAGCCGATCGTCGAAGTCAATGCCTGCCAAAGCCGAGTCACGCTGCAACAACTGGCCAGTCGCTATGCCATGATTTTCGCCCGTACGACGACGAACGAACAGGTCTTTGACGAAATGGCGTCGCGCCACACGCCCCGTCTGGCGAACGCCATCACACAACGTCTGCTTTTGCTGCACGGCGTGGAGACCCACGAGGAATTCATGCTGGCGCACCAGAACAAAGAACTCTACGAGGAAGTGACACAGGTTTTGGCCCAGCTCACCCCCGAACTCCGGATGATCGAGTATCGCCAGACGCTCAGCTCGTGGCGAAATGACGACAGTGACAGTCCCCTTTTGCCGCCCGAAAGCCTGCCCAGCCCGGGGGCGGTCATGCGCTTCCAGCAGCCTCCCGAATACCCGTTCGCAACCGATCTGCTCCGTCAACCCGTCTGCGGCAATCTCATCACGTGGCACGATCTGCGTGAAATGTTCCACAACTACGCGGTGTGCTGCATCGAAAGCGCGCTCGAAACCGACGACCCATCGAGCCTTGAAATCTTCTTTGACAGCGAAAACCTGTTTGCTTTCAACGACTTTGCCAATCCCAAAAAGCGCCTGACGGACGTCAGCCTGATGCTCAATGCCATCAAATCCTGTCGTGATTCCAAGCAGCCCCCTGCCCCGTTCTCGCTGTTTTTTGGCAGCGGCACCGCAACGCGTCCTTTCTGCAAGCAATTCGACACTTGGGCTGAACAAAACGCCGACCATCTCCTCAAGGAATGCTTCCAGGTCGAACACGCGGTCTTTCACCTCAATCAACAGAACGAATTTGAAACGCGTTGCCGTATTCAATCCATTCTCAACCACTATCCGTTCCTTTCACGCATCTACATCCTGCAGGCAGCCTTGCTGGGCCAGCGCAAAGATGCCCAGGGCGCCATGGCCGCCATCAAAAAAGGTATCGAATGGGAAGATAAACTCTATCGGGGCGTTGGCTGGAAACCCATCAACCCGACCGAAGACGGCTTGCACGAAAAACCGCTCGAACCGCTCGAAATGACGTGCGACGCCGACCTGCCCTACAAAATTTGGAATGAGACGATGCTCAACATCAATCAGGATACTGAGCTCGTTTACTGTTACGGCGCCTGGAACACGCATTTTGAAATGCGACGCCGCTATCCGTACAAGTTCCCGCAAATGTTTGAACGCGAAATGAACTTCGACAAAGCGGGCGCCTTCGATTTCTATCGTCTGTTCTCAAACTTCATTAAGATCCTGCCGCACCTTGAACAAACGTACCTGCGTGCCCTGGCCACGCCTGGCCTCACCAATCTGCACGAATACATGAGATACATGCTGTTTAACCTGGATTCGAACGAGTCCTACGAATTCCATCGTCAGCTTTCAGAGTTGATGCTGCAGATCTACCCGCTCGAAGACGCGACGACCACGGCACACTTCTGCAGCGACAATGGTTTCGCCATCAATGCCATGTTCCATGCCGCCCGGTCATACGTGCTTACGACGCCGAACAACTGCGTCCATGACGCCCACGAAGCCGCAGAAGTCATCGGTGCCTCACTCTATGACCTCGGCTACATCGACGAAGCGACGTTCTATCTGAGTTTTGCGACCCTAAAACCTTCTTCAACACCGCAGGCCCTGTTGACGCTCGGATGCGCCCTCATCGAGAATCAAAAATACAAAAAAGCCATCGAGATCCTCGAAAAAGGCAAAAACCTCGATCCCTACACCGACCGCTTCTACTACAACTTGGCACTCGCCTACATCGAAAAGTCAAAATTCAAACTGGCTGAACAATGCCTGCGCGAAGGCCTTTGCGTTTCTCACGCGCCCTTCGACATCGGTATTCAACTGCTTCGTGCCATCCTCAAACAGGATCACATTCACGAAGCGATCGAGCTCGCCAAGGTCCTCAACAAAGCCGATCACGATATGTTCGTCGAAGCTATGCGCGCCATCGAATTCGAACCCTTCACCTCACTTCAAGCCATTCGCACCATGCTGGATTGGTAAAGGAAATAAACCATGAAAGAAACGAACGGTACACCCAAAGACGTCCGACATAACTCACGTCTCACCTTCATTGCGCTGTTTATCGCGCTCGTCGCGTTCGTCATCGCCCATTTTTGCGGCAGCCAGACCAAGATCGAAACGCCCAAATCCATGGGCGCCGATGAATTCAGCGTGTTGCCAAACAAAAATGCTTTGCAGTGGATGAGCCTCGGCTACAAAGAATTCGTCGCAGACCTCATCTGGATCCGAGCACTTCAATATAACAACCTCAAAAATGAAGCGCACCTCGCCGAAATGTTCGCCGATGCGATCATTTCACTCGATCCGGAATTCGAGCCCGTTTATCGCTACGCTGCCATCAATGCCGTCTTCTCAGAAGATATCTCTGTCGCAGGGGTCGAGCGCGCAAATCATTACCTGGAAATGGGGTCCGAACGGTTTTCATCAAAATCGTACTACCCATACACGCTCGCCATGAACTACATCTCGTATTATCCCGAAAGCGGCCCCATGCCCGCAGCCGAACGCCGCCAAAAGGCCATCTATTATCTGCAGCAAGCCATGCAAAAAAAGGATGCGCCGGCTGACATATCCCTGCTCATCTCAGGTCTTCTCAACAAGGACGAATCTTCCGCCAAAATCAAGTTCCTGCAGCAGGCCATTCTGACCGAAAACGACCCCAAAACCAAAAAATACCTTCAGACGCGTCTCATCCTCATGACGCGCGACGCCGGCGATGAAGCCACGCTTCTCAATGCCAAACGTGACCTTTGGCGACAAAATCACCACAACTATCTTTCGACGATGCTCGACTATCTGATCAGCTACGAAAAATAGCATTCTAGCCGCACTCAAATTTTTTTTGTTTGAGTCGCTGTCTATCGGCCAAAGGCCGATACGACAGCGGCGCAGGCTATCGGGCTTTGCCCGATACGCCTGACGCACGCTCGACAGCTTGATTAGCGTATCACCGCTGCTTTTTGAATTTCACCCAGCTTAGTTTTTCACGGAGTTTTTCAATGAAAGTCCAGGCGCGCACGCTCATACCATGGATTTTAGCGATCAACCTCATGGCTTGTTCAAATTCCAAGATTCATACAGTTCAAGAAGTACCATCGAACGCCGACGTCAGTCCCCAGTCAACCGACGACACGGTGACCAGGCCGGCCGCACCCGTCATCACGCCGACCAAGGACTTGCTGACGATCGACCAGGTCGAGACCTGGTATGAAAAAACGCGTCAATTCACCGACACTACGTCACTCGAACGCGTTTTTCAGACACGTGGCTATGACCCTGGCCCAGACGCCTATGCCTTCGTGGCGCGCATCTACCCGAATGACACGTCAAACCAGGTCTACGCGGCTTACAGTTATCGTGATTCCGCCTTCGTTTTTTCGCTCACCGACGACGGCGCTGAACGCTTCTGGCCCGCTTCCACGGTCAAGCTGACCGCTGCTGTCATGGCACTGATGCGCCTCGAAAGTCTCGGTTTGGATGTCGACGACCCCGTGACATTCGTCGAACTCGATGAAGTCAAAGACACCAATTTCCGCACACTCGTCCAAGATGCCATCATTCCAAGCGACAACGAGGCCTATAACGCACTCATGCTCATGACAGGCCTGGATCGCGCC
>JAZUKH010000062.1:0-4984 GCA_045643185.1 Myxococcota bacterium
GCTTGGCCTCCGACTTATAAATAATATAATTTGGATGGCGGCGCCGTCAAATTATCGAAATAGCCGAGTGCAGGAGGCCGTATTCGCGTTCCGCGAATAGGCCGCAATCGTTGCCGTATCGACGTCAGGCGATAGGCAACGCCTCGACCTCAATACAGTTCCTCGCCATTGGCGTAATTTTATGCTAAAACGGTCGCGGTTCGCGTTGGCTACGCTAGCCGCATTATGGAGGTATGATCATGGGAATGTATGTCAATCCGAGTGAAGCATTGTTGTGGCGGGCACTGAACTCGCAAATTTACATCGATAAATCGATGCTTATTCACGAGCTTAATCAGCTGGTAAATACGGAAGATTGCTTTGTTTGTGTATCGCGTGCGCGCCGCTTTGGTAAGTCGATGGCGGGGGCCATGATCGCCGCTTATTACAGCAAACTTGCGAATTCGCGCCCCATTTTTGAAAAACTCAAGATTGCGCAGTCTCCCGATTTTGAGACATATCTCAATCAATTCAACGTCATTTATATTGATGTCAATGGATGCTTTTCGGGTTCAACGCGCGAAGAAGATATCGTGCCGCTCTTTACAGCGAACGTGCGTGAAGAGCTTCAGGAGCAATTTCCTGATTGTGGTATTAAAGACAATGATGCGCTCGATAAATGTATATCGAGAGTCTTTACGAAGACTGGCGAACAATTCGTTTTGATCCTCGACGAATACGATGTTTTGGTGCGCGAAAAAGTGAATGCACCCATATTTAAATCGTATTTGGCTTTTCTCAACGCGATGTTTAAAAATGCTAACCTGGTTCCTGCATTTGCGCTTGTTTATTTAACAGGTATTTTACCAGTTGTGCGCGACAAGATTCAATCGAAACTTAATTTGTTTCATGAATATACCATGATCGATGCAGAGCAGCTCACGCCCTTTGTCGGTTTTACCAAGGAGGAAGTCAAAGCGTTATGCGAAGCACATCACATGGATTTTGAAGAATGCAGTCGCTGGTACGATGGCTATCAGATGGATGAGTATAGCCTATATAACCCTAAATCTGTCGTACAGGCGATGAACTCTAAAAAATATGGATGCTACTGGACGCAGACAGGGTCTTATGAATCGATTAAATTATATATACAAATGAATTTTGAGGGCATTCGCGATGATGTATTGGCGATGATTGCGGGCGACAGCGTAAGCGTGAATGTGACAAGTTACTTGAATACCATGACCGATTTTTATACCAAAGACGATGTGTTTACCTATCTCATCCATCTTGGTTATCTTGGATATGATCAAAAGCGCCAACGATGTTTTATTCCAAATCAAGAAATACGCCAGGAATGGATTAATTCGATTCAAACAAGCCCAGATTATGCCCAGGCGCTTCGCATTGTAAATCATTCCAAACTATTACTCGATCTCACGATCAACGGTGATGAAAAAGAAGTGGCACAAGCCATTAACGACGCGCATGAAGAACTCGTATCGAATTTTCAATATAACAACGAAGGCTGTTTTCAGAGCGTGATTCGATTTGCCTATTTTTATGCCAATACGCGTTACACCGTTGTGAGCGAAATGCCCGCTGGAAAGGGCTACGCCGATATTGCGTTTATTCCATATATTCCCAATACGCCGGCGATGATCGTCGAACTCAAACGCAATAGTTCTACAGAAACCGCATTGACTCAAATTGAGAATAAACAATATTTTAATGCGCTTGAACATTATCACGGCGATTTATTATTTGTTGCCGTGAATTATGACGAAAAAACGAAAGAACACACGTGCAAAATTAAGCGATTTGTGAAATAAATTATTCTAATAATTTTTGTTAGTACCGCCCATTTCCGACCACCGTAGCCCCGTTGCTTGCAGCGTAGCTACATGGAAACGATTTCGCATCGTCTCCCAAAATTAAAAAATCGGCCAATTGCCAAAGGCAATGGCCGATTTGCGTGTCGCCAATGGTCGAATGACCATGGCGACCGCTTATATATAAATATTTATATATATTATTTATTAATATTTTATTCAAAACCGTCGAAATTGTCGTCATAATGACGCATAACGCGGCCGGCAGCCGCAGCTTCCGAAACGCCGGCATCATAAAGCGTCTCGGTATCGAGCAATTTACCGAGCGTCGCGGCACGGAAAGCACCGGCCAAAACGGCGTTCTTGATCTCACCACCGGACATCTCCAGCTCGGAAAGCCAGTCATAGTCGAGCGGTTCGCTCGTAAGGACATCGGGCGGACACATGTATTCCCAAAGACGTTTGCGTTCGTCTTTTTTGGGCATCGCGAAATAGATCTTATAGGTGATACGACGTTCGAATGCGGGGTCGATAGATTTTTTGAGGTTGGTCGTCAGAATCGAGACGCCTTCGTAGCGTTCGACGAGCTGTAACAAGACGTTGACGCTCATGTTCGAGTAACGGTCATTCGATTTATCGACGCTGGACGTACGTTTGGTGAAGAGCGAATCTGCCTCATCGAAGAGCAGCAACGACATATCGGGACGAGCCTGTTCAAAGATCTTGGTGAGGTTCTTTTCGGTCTCACCGATGTATTTATCGACCATGCTGGCGATGTTGACTCGCATGAGCGAAAGCCCGAGGCAACGCGCGATGGCTTCGGCGCTGTGCGTTTTACCCGTGCCCGGTTCGCCGTCGAACAGACAGATAACGCCGGTACCACGTTTGATGCGCTTGCTGAGACCCCATTCGTAGAGAACTCGCCGGCGGTTTTGAGCGGAACCGATGATCTGCTTGATCTTGGCCATGATGTCATCCGAAACGATGACGTCGTCCAATGAAACTTCCGGATCGGAAATGAAGGCCAAATTACCAATATTCTTGGAAATCTGCTGGCTTGCAGAACGGGTCAAAATCTCGTTGCTGAGCGAGATATCTCGGCCAAAAGGCGCGCTCTGATCTTCGACGTCTGGCGTGGCGTAGTAGGCGAGTCGTGCGGCTTTCTGAATCTGGAAAGGTTGCAGGGCGAGTTTGCGCGAGAGGTCGAGCATATCGACGTGGCTATTGTCGGCAAACGGCAGCTGAAGGTGAGGCTGCCAGTAACTGACGGCATTCTCTTTGAGATTCGCGGTCATTTTGAGCTTAAAGGTGACGAACGGATCGAGTTCAGCCGAGATGGTCTGGGCGAGGTCGACACAAAAAGCACAAACGATCGCGTGACGAGCCAATTGCTCGGTCAGGATCGCGGTGTAGCGATTTTCCGAAAGAATGGTACTGGAATTCTGCAAGCACACGAGGGCGCTCAACAATTCGGCGTCCTGGAAAAGATCCTGGAAGTACGCGCGAAAATCATCGGGCGCGAGCATGATGAGCGGCGAACAGTTCACGATAATGATGGGACAGCTCATGCGCGAGGCGATGGTCTTCATCAACGTCGTACGGCCGCTACCAGCCAGACCTTCAATAAGGAACGGCAGCGACGGAATAAAGTTGAGGTTTTCTCGACGCAACAGAGGATTCGCGTTCAAAATCGGACGTGTGATGAAGTTGCGAACGATGTCGAAGGCTTTTTCGTGTTCAGGCGCGACGAACGTGTGCGCATCCAATTCGGGGTATTCGAGCGACGCATAGGCGGAAGACGACGTGGAAAGCGAGGTCGTGCCAGCAAACTGCAACGAGATCTGTTCAGGAACCATGCATTCGAAATAGAGTGGCATGGTGGGACCACGCGTGAGCGCCACACGAATGAGATCGTTCGTCTGAAGGGGCGCGGACGGCGACATGCGAAACAGGATCTCGGAGCGTTCCATCTGGTTCGATGCCACAAAACGCATGACGATCGCTGCCGACATGACGACGATGTTACCAAGCGTCCAAACCGGAATGAGGTATTCGCGCACTTCCGGGTCGATCTGAAGCGACGCCACGAGCCACAGAATGAACATGTCCACGTCATCCAGATTGTATTTGCGCTTAAGGCGTTCATCGGGAAGAAGGATGCCGTATTGTTCGGCTGTGGCATTGTCGACTTCGAGGCACTTGACGAAACGATCATAGAACAACATCGAAAGCGGACGCTGATCTTCAGGACGCGCAAAGCCGTGGTCGATGAGCGGAAGCTTGGTACTCCAGGTCTTGATCAAATCGAGGATACGCTTACAGTGATTGACCGTATGGACATACTGCATGGGCTGATTTGGGTCATCAAGTCGTTCATAGGCGTACGGGTCGACCGGCTTACTGAAATAATTTAGAAACGCGATGGGGTCATCGTCGACCACAATGGGATCAGACGCACCTTCTGTGGGCGTATCAATGACGACCTGACCGAGCGGCTTTTGATTCACTATGTCATCAAGGGGCGCCTCGGTCAGCAAAGCATTACCGATCGCCAGATCAGGCAAGCTCTGAAGCACCTGAACGAGTTTTTTACAACGGGCGAGCGTGATGCCTTCAGGATCGTTGAGCAGGTTTTCGCGTTTAAAGTAGTCACGGTTGAGACGACTGATATTGGCGAGCACGATCGGCGCGCAATCAATGTCATGCGAAGGCAAATTGCCTTTACGCTGCATACTTTTTTGCATCTGAAGTGCTACAGCGTAACGGTACGTTTCAGCTACAGGAATGACGAGCGGCGGACGCTCATACAGATCGCCGGGAACATGCGGATAATAGGCGACCGGCATCACCGTGGGTCTGTCCGGCCAAATGAGCTTGGTCACAAGCTTTTCATCACCGAGTTTGCGAGGCACAAAGGGAGACTTGGCTTTGTTTGCAGCGACCTTAGCGGCAGCCGCTTCCGCAGCCGCCTGCGCTTCACGAATCGCCTCTTCGCGATTCCTGGCCATTTCTTCTTCGCTCAAAACGTGACCGATCGGCTGAACCGGCTTGACCGGCACAGCGTCAAAACCAAACAGGTTCATGAACGTCGAACGGTTCATTTGCGCATAACTCGTAGACGTCGCTACGGTTTCTGCCTCGGTTGCGACAGGTTGAGCGGCTACGACAGG
>JAZUKH010000063.1:0-5926 GCA_045643185.1 Myxococcota bacterium
GAGCGTCGTGAGCGACAGCGTTTTGCCAAAGCGTCGCGGACGCGTGTATAGCTGAACTTTACTCGTATTTGTCAACACCTGCGCGATAAACATCGTTTTGTCGACATAATACGCGTGGTTTTCCTTGAATTCGTTGTAGAACTCAATCAATCCACCCGGTCTTAATTTTTTCTCAGCCATCGTCTTTACTCCTCTAACAGCCGCTGTAATGCACACACTGCAATGCACCATACGTACTGCATTTTAGCACACGTGTGCACATTCTAACGACACATAATGGTGAGGCGTTTTCGATTCAGCAGATTTTTTGCAATCACTAAGTTTTACGCTTCGTATAATATTATTATTTCTTGATCATGCTCTGATCGACGCCCTTCACATAACTGGTCTTACGCCACAGCGTGCCGTCTTCACGCCACCAAGTCCACTCGCCTTCACGTTTCCCGTCGACAAAGGCGCCTTCGCCGTTTTTCTGGCCATTTTCGTAGTATTCAGTCCAAGTGCCGGTCTCAAGGCCGTTTTCGAACACGCCTTGGTCTTTAAGCTGTTTATTGGGGTAGTACCAGCGCCATTCGCCCACGCGTTTGCCGGCCAAAAAGTCGCCGACGCTCGACACAACGCCGTTTTCGTAATAGGTCTTCCACGTCCCGGTTTCTTTACCATCCAGGTCGTAATTGCCCGAAAACTTTTCCTGTCCACCCAAATAGAAGCCTTTCCAAACACCGATCGGTCGGTCGCACTCGAGCGAACCTTCCAGCATTAGGTATTTGGGATCGGCATCTACACCAGGTTTGCCGCCAGGATAATAATAACGCCAGGTGCCATACAAGTGTCCAAGACGCAATTCGCCCTCGCGCTGAATGGCGCCGCGTTCGTCCCACCAACGCCAACGGCCAAAACGTATCTTTTCGGGAGCCGTCGCGACTTCACGATTGACCAACGGCATGTAGCAGCCTTCCTCGCGCTTTTCTTCGTCGATGACGTACGTGCCGCCGACCTCCGAACAAGTTGTCGCCCCCGGGCCTACGGGCACACCCGAGTTGTACTCCACGTCACGCCAATACGTGCCGTCGTTCAAATACAGGCTCCACGTGCCATCACGCGTTTCAGAGATCGAGTAATCGTACCCCGACGCACGAAGTTTTCCGTTGGGGTAATACAGCTTGACCGGATACCTCACGTCATCGTTCACAAACTTGACCTCGCGCATATCCTCTTCTTTCAGGATGGCACCAGTGCCAGAATACTCGCGATAAGCCTCGGTAAAGCTCCCCATTTTGTATTTGAGTTCCCAACCAATGCCACCGAGCGTGTAGTAACCTCGCATCCAGCCATCGGGGGTGCCATTCACATAGTTCGCCACGTAATCAGGCATACCGTCGCCAAACCAGCGTTCCTGCAGGCCATGTTTTCGACCGTTGCTGTAATGGATACGTTCGTGCATCGAACCATTTTCGGAGTAGAACGTCCATTCCCCATCGCGTTTGTATTGATTGAACGAACCGTGTTCACGTACGCGCCCGTTAGGCCAATACGCCGTCCATTCGCCCGTTCCAAGCTTGATATTCGAAACAGCCTCAAACCCCGTCGCACCCTGAGCCTGGTCTTTGGGCGGCAAATACTTGATCGTGCCCTCGGGCACCTCAAACTCGTTGCCCGTAAACACCGAGTAGACCGGCGGATCGGTCAACGGTTCACCCGTCGTATGAAATTCCTCGCGTTTGAGCCCACGTGACGGATCATCGTTGTTCATGCGATCGATGGTGCGAATTTCACCCGTCGGATAGAACGAGATCCGGATCATCGTTTCCATTCTTTGTTTGGACACACAGTCGAGCGTGCGCGACGCGTGATCGAAAGAATAATCCGAGTATGGCTCACACACTTTTTTGACGAACTCGTCCGTCAGGATCTCATCGCGCTTAAACTGAACTTTCATCCATTCAACGCCGTTGAAGTCATAAAAGACCTGTGTGCCAAATTTGGTGCCTGGATTGGCCGGATCGTTATCATTAAGTTCAAGCCTAAACCCTTCGATCTTTTTTTGCTTGAACATCGGATCGTATTCTTCGGTCCAGACAAGGCGTTCGTTGTCACCAAGCGTTTCGGTCAATTCAGGCTCGGGCTGTTTGTCGTAATTTTTGACCACGGCGAGGCTTCCAAACATCGTGTTATAGATATGCCAGGTTCCCGTGGGTTTTCCATCGGTGTATTGACCGATATAAACAGGCCCGCCGCTTATCCCAAAACGCGCGGTCTGACCGTGTAATTTATCCTTTTGATAATTCGCAAAAAACTGGAGCATACCGTTGCTGCTCCACTCCATGGAGGCGCCCTCCAGCTTCCCATCGTGCCTACTTTTTAGCACTTTCACAAAGGGCATCTCGTCTTCCAAATTAAACAGAACTTCTTCCCCCTCTCGAAAATCGTGCACAAACCAGGTGTAGCCCGCGATCTTTGAGGCATAATTTTTTCCGAGATTGCCTGTTTTGACGGCATTCTTAGGCACCATGAACCACAACCCTTCGGAATAGCCATGGACATTGCATCCGTAAAGGTCGAGTTTTTCGTTATAAGTCTGTCTGGCGAGCCAGTTCCCACCGGCAGTCTTGCACGACGCCTCGTCGACGATGTTGATCGCGTTGTCAGGACGCGACGGCTGATAATGCATCGTGTAAGGATCACTCGGCGGTATCGAGATTTTCGTCCAATCCACAGGCGTACCGACCTGACGAATCGGCGCACGATCAATGAGATCCTGCGCAAACGCAACGTTGGCACTCAAACCAATACCGGCAACCAAAAGAATGAATAACGATCTATTTTTCATGGAGAAACGCCATTTCATTAAAAGACGAGTTCATTGAGCGCATCGCGCGCCGAAGCACGCAAAGGCGAACCATCGAGTGAGTGAATATCAGACTGACTGAGATCGACACGCGGCGTGTAGATAGACTGAACGAATTGATTCATGACCTGCCAGTTCTCAGGCACGGCATCGTTTTCAATGCCATAATCCTGCGACGTTTGCGACGAACAGACGAGTCGCTGCCCGCCTTGTTCGAGAAGACAAAACACCGGCCAATCGCCATCAAAATACGCGCTGATCGAGTATGGCGCATCGTCACGCACTTCAAACGTGCGATCGAGTTTCAACACTTCGTCGACCGCTTTCGACAGATGCGGATCAACATCCGGCGAGCGCTTGACCGGAATGCGAATACCGGCGCGCATGAAGGCACTCGGATACTCGCGCATCACGCCACGCCACGCATTCCAGGCTGAGTCTGTCTCACCCAATTCTTTATACGAGGCGCCAAGGATCGCATCACACATGTAGATCAGCAACTGTTGCTGGCCGTCCAACGACTTTTTGGACTCGTTCAACGCGTTGATCGCCTCGGAATACGCGCCAGAACGCCATCGCGCATAACCACGAATGTAGTGCCAAACCGGTTCAAAAAGACGCGCTTCTTCCTCTGTGATCTCGCCCTTCTCAATGCGTATGACCGAGTTGACCGTACCCTCGCCCACGATATCCACGAGCGTATCCATAAAGTGAATGGGCAAAACATAGTAAGGCACGACGAGTCCGCGGATATTTTTGAGCTCCAAAAAAGCACGAATGGCCTTTTGAGTCACTTCCCAGCGCGTACGCTTGAGCTCATCGATCTTCTTCACGAGTTCCACCACTTTTTCGCGCTGTTCCTTGTCAAACATCCACGTCGATTTTTCAGCACGGAACAGGTCGAGCTCGTTTTGCTGACGCACCAGGTCACTGTTAAGCGTCGCAAAATACATCACGCGCAACGCGAGCATGTACTGATCATAAGACAACGAATTATAACCAAGTCGTCCCGGCGCTTCGACGATCGTCTTGGCGAGCGTGCGCGCCTTGTCCGGCATGCCCAGCGTCAAAAACAGCGACACCATGCCCATTCGAATGTTCATCTCAGCCTGAATGCGCATTTTTTTCGATATCGGCTCTTTACGAACTTTTTTCATCGCCGAAATGGCTTTTTGAAACTGGGCCTTAAGGATATACGGCTCCAAACTTTCTAGCAAAGGCGGTTCCGGACACGTCTGATCCGGCGCCTTATCCGCTTTCAGCGTATAGGCAATCGCGTCATCCGAATTCAAAAAGTAGAAGACCGCCCGCGCCTGGTTCGTCAGCACAACGCAATCTTCAGACGCCGTATATTCCACGGCCTTTTTACCCGCGATCGACGAGTCCATGTAGCGATGACGCGCGTCTTCGATCGCCATTTCGTTATTGTAAGCCACAGATTTAGCAAATTTGTCTTCGCCGTTGATCGCACTTCGGTCAATGGCCTGCGCCTCTTCAAAACGATCGAGTTTAAGCAGCGGCCAGACCGCCTGAACCCCATACGGCTGGTCATATAGCACGCGAATGCGTTCATACACGTTCAGCTGATTCTCGCGTTGATCGAGTTCGGCAAACAGCTGCGCATACTCGCTCAAAAACTGCAGATGCCATGCACGCAAACTCTGACTTTTGGGCGCTTTGCCATCATCCAGATACTGTCTTTCAAACTGCCCGATGGTCTTTTTGAACAAAGCCTGCGCACGAACCAGGTCGCCTTCGCCTTCCTCAAAAACGCGCGCCAAGGCGTACTGCCCGAAAATCGACGCCGGATCGTCTTTAAGAAGCTCCTCCGCCGCCGCGCGTGCCTTGATAAATTTGCCCTGGCCGATCAGGTTCAACAACTCGCGTTCGCGCAGTGAGGGCGTGAGATCGGCTTGTGGGTCACCGGCCAGCGCCGTGCCGGGAAGAAAACTCAACATGGACGCCAAAGCCAGCCAGGCCGTGCCAAGGATCTGTTTTATCGTTCTGTGGTGCATCATCGTCACAAGTTCAAAAGTTAAATCAAAAGTTTGGTTTCAAACGTCAAAACGTCCGTTTTTATTGGGAGGGGGAAGTCTCCCCCTACGCGGCTATTTCGTATACGAAATACGCCGCTACCCCTTCGCCTGGCAGGGCCCAGGCACCGCGCGCATGCCAAGTCAAGTCTACGACTCGCCTTGACATCGCGCTTCGTTTATTTAGCGTCTCATCATTTTTTGATTGAGTGCCTTGAGAGGTTCGGCAAGTGCGCTCTGAACGAGGGCTTCAGCCAGTCCCGCGCCAGGCGCCAACTGAAGTCGGTGCGCAAAGAGGGGTTCCGCGAGATCCGCGATGTCCTGCGGCGAAACATACATTCTGCCGTGCATGAATGCCCAGCTCTGAAGTGCTGGCACAGCCTGGACGAGCGAACGCGTCGACGCGCCCTGAACACAGCGGCTGTCTTCACGAAGGTTGCGGATCAGGTCGACGAGGCAATCCATGATGGCGTCATCCACGGCAACCTCGTTACGAATGATGTTACGCGCATCAAGAATGTTTTTGACGGTAACGAGCGGCATATCGCACTTGGTGCGCGGGCGTCCCCATGATTTGATGACCTGGAGTTCCGACTCACGGTCGATATGTTTCATCTTGATCTTGAACATGAAACGGTCGAGCTGAGCCACGGGCAACGGATAGGTGCCCACCTGGTCAAGCGGGTTCTGCGTCGCAATGACGAAAAAGAGGTCACCGAGTTTATAGGTCTCGTTGTCGACCGTGACTTGCTTTTCACCCATGGATTCGAGCAACGAAGACTGAACTTTTGGCGACGTACGGTTGATCTCGTCGACGAGCGCAATGTGGGTAAAGATCGGACCGCGTCTAAAGTGGAACTCGTTGGCATCGGTATCGAAGATCATGACGCCGGTGACATCGCTCGGCAGCAGGTCGGGCGTAAACTGCATACGTCTGAAGGCATTCAGGCCTTCGCTCACGCTCTCGGACGAGATGCTTTCACCGAGTGCTTTGGCGAGCGTCGTTTTACCCGAGCCCGGAAAATCTTCAAGCAACACGTGACCA
>JAZUKH010000064.1:0-9556 GCA_045643185.1 Myxococcota bacterium
GGCCGGCAAAAAAGCGCTCGGGGGTTGCAAGGGGGACGGTAGAGACGTGCGGACCGCGCGTCTCTTCCGTCCCCCTGCGCGCCGCAGGCTCAAGCCTGCTCCAAAACAAAATGTTCAAGAATAAACGAACAAACGAAAACAAATTGTGAGCCTTAGCGGAGATGTAACTTTTCAACCATTCATAAAAATTTTAACTTGACGAATTAATTTTGTGTTTATGTTACTCCACTCGTTGGATGAATGATTTCATCCATTTCTTTGAAATTCAGCCAGTTATGCCGATCATAAAAAATTATAAGATCGCTTGACGAAATTAATTTCGCGCATAACTTCAATGACTGCCTGAGATGATACTTCATCACAGGATTCCACTAATTAACAACAAAACACTATTAGCAATTACGCTATAACTGCACTTATTGGAGGTTATTATGTTTACACTTTGGAGTGATATGGATCGTCTTTTTAATATTCTTAATGAACGTGTGGACCGCAATCTCAATGCGCAACCGCAGTTCCGTATGAACTTACAGGATAAAGGAGAATCGCTCGAATTCATTGCAGAATTACCCGGCGTGGATGAAAAAGATATGAATTTGGAAGTTCATAACGACACGCTGACACTCAGCGCCAAACGCACGCTTTCGCATGAACCAAATGCTTCGCTTTTCCTTGCGGAACGCGGTTCCTGGAACATTCAAAGAAGCGTCTCGCTCCCCGTTCCAGTCGAAGTCGATCAGGCCAAAGCTACGCTCAAAAATGGCATTCTGCGCGTCAACTTGCCAAAATCCGCAAACAGCCGTCCTCAAAAGATCCTCATTCAAGCTTAATGAATGACATCATTCTACTTAATATTCACTCATGTGATTTGATATATAAATATCAAATCACAAAAAACTAACGATTATTCATATACATTTAATTGATAAAGGAAATACGCCATGTCAGAACTTAATCTTCAGTCTAATTCTTCAACCGAAACCACACCTGTTGAACAGGAAAACACCGTGAAATACATCGAAATTGCGCCTGATTGCGACATTATGGAAGCTCAGGACAGCTTCATCGTAACGATGGACATGCCGGGAATCACACAGTCCGATCTTCACGTCGAACTGGACCGCGACATGCTCACGGTGGATGGTTACTCGACCATCGACGGCTTAACGCCGCGACATTATCACCGCACTTTCCGCGTGATGCATGGCATAGACGCAGCTACCGTCCAGGCCGAATACAAAAACGGCGTTTTGGCGCTCAAACTCTTCAAACCGTCTGAACAAAAACCTCGTCAAATCGCTATTCAATGCGGCTAAGCCATAACGAGCGTTACGATGCGCATCTTCGCGCGTCGTAACGCTTTTTTTTCACCACCAACCAGCTTCTCTAGTTGGAAGATCCAAGACCTGACCATCCTGAAGCAAAACCACCTTTTCAGGCGCATAGAGCTCGAGCATGCCTTCTGGTTCTTCGGTATGCATCGGCAGCACGCGATCTGGCGTCGTCATCGATAACAACCGACGAATGGCATCCCGTGACGCATGACCACTTGTATGAAACGATTCCCAACGACCGGCCAGTGCCAAAAACTCAGGGATCGTCGTCACAGGCTGAGTTCGATAGCCGTCCCACATTGAGTACAAAATAATGGTCTGGTCACGATCAAATTGCGACAAAAGAAAACGCCCGTCTGGATTGTCGCGAACGATAAACACGCCGCCGCGTTCTTTCATTCTGGTCAGCAAAGTCTCGCTGTTTCGCTGATTGCGCGACCAATACGTCTTTTTGAGATCAAAGAACGCGTCCGAGTAAAACGACATATAGGCTTCGTAGTCGTTCAACAAGCCGTGTACGTACGGATCGACCATAAAATACTTACCCTTGGGCACCATAAGCGAGAAGTTGGCGATGCGCTCCAGATTCGTCGAAGAAATGAGCACGCACACGTATTTGTACGTTTCGATATAGTCTTTGAGCCGTTCAGCCAGATCAGCTTCGTTCGCCTGAACTTCGTCAACGCGTGACAGGTGCGTGCCCTCACAAACCACGGTGCCTACGTGACCAATTTGGGCAAGGTATTCCAACACTTCCCAGTCGAAATACCCCGTCAGGCGAAAATCGCCGGTGTGAAGAACACGTTGACCATCCGCCTCGATCAAAAACATGTAGCTGTCACAGGCTGAGTGATCACTATGATACGGCGTAATGCGGATATCACCGATCTGGATCCGTACACCCGACATAAACGTGTTGGCAGACTCAATCCGTGCGATAACAGAATCTTCTTTCACTGCCTTGTGTTGGAGAGAGGCTAGCAAAACCCTTTTGGAAAAAGCCCCGAAATACATCGGCACACCGTCACGAAGCTGATAGATCTGTCCCACGTGATCTTCGTGATTATGCGTAAAAAACACGGCGTCACAACGCCCGTTTTCATCCGTCACACCGGCTATGTCCAACGGCTGCGGCACAAAATCAGGATCCAAACTCAGCTGTTTGCCAAGATCAATGATGATACGCGTCGTCGCAGTCGAATACTCAGTCGAACAGCCGCCAATCTCATGCGTTCCGCGATGAATAATGATCTTCATACACCACTCCTCTTTTGTTTTGGCCTTTCGGCTTCATGGTCAATTTGCACGATACTCAGTTTCTATCATTTTTCGTCTCAAAAAAGGACACTCAACGGGGGAAAAGTTCAAACACCGTCACTGAACTCAGTCGAACAACACAAACGCCAAAAACATTGAGAAAAATGTGCAAAACCTGTAAACCGTGCGCCGCTTTGCTCAACGACGCGCATACACACAAAAGCATCGCGAATGCGCTTAAATGTCAGACATTAGGAAAAATTTATGATCGAAACCGAGCAGAACGTAAAGTTCCCGCAAGCCTACAAACCCATTCTTGATCTGCAACGCACACAGCAGGCCATTAAATTTCTCAAAGACACGTTTGAACGCGAGCTCTCCAAGGCGCTACACTTGAACCGAGTGTCTGCGCCCTTGTTTGTCGACCCCAACTCGGGCTTGAACGACAACCTAAACGGCGTTGAACGCCCCGTCTCCTTTGACGTTGCCGACACGCATGTCGAGCTGGAGATCGTTCATTCCCTCGCCAAGTGGAAACGACTCGCCCTTAAACAGTACGGCTATGAACCCGGTGAAGGGCTCTACACCGATATGAACGCCATTCGACGAGACGAAAATGTCGATAATCTTCACTCCATTTACGTCGACCAATGGGACTGGGAACGCGTCATTTTACCAGAAGAACGCACGCATGAAACGCTTCAGACCATCGTCGAGCGCATCTACTCGTCGATCAAATCCGTGGAATGGCTCGTCTGCAACCGTTTTCCAGAAGTCAAACCGGCACTGCCAAACGAAATTTCGTTCATCACATCCGAGGAATTGCTTCAAAAATACCCGACGCTGAACGCCAAAGCACGTGAAAATGCCTATGCCAAAGAAAAAGGCGCTATCTTCATTTCACAGATCGGCTGCAAACTCAGCAATGGCGAAAAACACGACGGCCGCGCGCCCGACTACGATGACTGGTCACTCAATGGCGATATTCTCGTCTGGTCTGACCTCCTCGAATGCGCGATCGAGCTTTCAAGCATGGGCATTCGCGTCGACAAAGCCGCACTCACCAACCAGCTCGAAATTTCGGGATGCCAAAACCGCGCGTCCTTGCCATTCCACAAGATGCTGCTCAACAACGAGTTGCCACAAACCATCGGTGGCGGTATCGGCCAGTCCAGACTCTGCCTCGTGTTGCTCAAAAAAGCACACATCGGAGAAGTCCAGGCAAGTTACTGGCCGCAAGCCATGATCGAAGCTTGTCAAAGACACGGCGTCGAGCTGCTCTAATTCGCCCCCGACACTTCATGCGTCGATACCCAAGCCAGGCAAAAGTCGGCTGCGTGTCGGCGCCCCCCATCCCTGGGAAACAACACAGCTAGCGACAGAACGAAACACGAATAACGTGAATATCTGCTAATAGAAGTCACCTTACAGGCATGATAAAAGAGCAATAAACCATCATGCAAAGATCGGTGATACATGAATTACCTGAACAAATTTATTTTTATACTAATTCGGCTTTGAAATGAAAACCACAAAACGCTTCATTGTTCTTTCCATATTAGGTTTATTTCTGCCCGCTTGCGATAATACAGATGATAACGCACCGGTAATTCATATAGAAAATGTCAATACCACATCTCAACCCATCATGTATGGCGATATCAATCAAGGCGATCCCGCGATCGTCGGACTGTTTCATCCAACAAGACAAGAAGGAGATACATATTGGGGCAATATCTTTTGCACAGGCACGCTGATTCATCCTCAATACGTGCTAACGGCTGCACACTGTGTCGCAGAAGTCGACAGCGATAACGTTGTCTCCTTAACGACCAATGCCAACAATCTGAAAATATTGGTCGGCCCGAGAAACGGCAGTTCCGTTAAATATGATACCGACTATATCTGGTGGCATGAGAATTATGTCAATTTCTATGAACACGATATCGCGATCATAAGACTCAGTAGTCCATTACCAAGCTCTGTTGCAACGCCGATTTTGCCTCACCCCAAATGGCTGCCAATTAATGACGATGACATTCAAAAAGGCCTCTATATGAAAGTCGTCGGTTACGGCATCGACGAAAATGGCAAGTCAGACATTAAACAAAGCAAAACCATAAAAATGCTCGGTTATTGCGGTGCAGCAAATACCGATTGGCCTTATGAAAGCTGCTATATCGGCGAATTCCATATTCTGGGTTGCCATCCCAATCAGTATTATTGCAGCGAACAGGGCTATTTCGATACTTACTCACAAGTTAGAATTCAATACGGCGCTTTTTATAATTCTCGCGAGGAAGGCGCACAATGCAATGGGGACTCGGGCGGACCGCTGCTATACTCGATGGGGGGCGTTGAATATGTCTCCGCCATCACAAGTTGGGGCGATCTGCCATGTCGAGTTTACAGCGTCGAAACCTCAGTTCAAGATTATTACGACTGGATCGTTGATATCGTCCCCGAAGTCGCCTCGCAATATAAAGAAATTTGCGATAACGGCATCGATGACGACGGAAATGGAAAAATCGATGACAACGATCCTGCTTGCATCTACTGCGGAAATGGCATCGTCAATATCGGCGAACAATGCGATATCAACGAATTCAGTGGCGATAAAGTCAACTGTGCAGATTGGGCCCCCGATATTTATAATGGCGGAAAAGTCACTTGCAATACCGATTGCACCATCAATGTCGATGCTTGTCACAACATTCATACCTGCGGCGATAACATTCTGGGAGCCCCTGAAGAATGCGACGGCGACCTGTTCCATAATGATATCACCAAATGTGCCGACTTCAGCATGAATTATACGACAGGTGATCTCAAATGTTCGTCTTGCAAAATTGACACCTCCGATTGCGGCGGTACCCCCATTTGCGGCGATGATGCCGTCAATGGCACGGATGTCTGCGATGGCGAACGATTCCTAAATGACAAAACAAACTGCAACGAGCTATTTCCCAATCTCTATTCAGACGGCAAAGTCACCTGTACAGACGACTGCACCTATAATATCGATCATTGCGTGAAATGGTGCGGAAACGGTGACGTCAATATCGAGAAAAGCGAAAAATGTGACGGTGACAATTTCAATGGCGAGACCTGCGAAACACTCGTCGGACCTGGCTCGACTGGTACACTCAAATGTATCAATAATTGCGCGGATATTGATACTTCAAACTGCTCTAAACCGCATTCGTGCGGCGATGGAATTCTCAATGACGACGAAGAATGCGATATCAATGTTTATCGCAATAATATAAGAACTTGCAAAGAATGGGATTCTAAATACAACAAAGGATCCCTCTCGTGTAATAAAAACTGCACGATCAATACTACATTTTGTTCTGTAGGTCCTGTCTGCGGCAATTCAAAACTTGAAGACGGCGAGAAGTGTGACGGAACGATGTTTAGAGAGAATAATACTGCGTGCAATAGTGTGTTCCCTGAACTCTATTCCAACGGAACCCTTAAATGCAATCATTGCGAATACGATGTCAGTGAATGCACAAAATGGTGCGGAAACGGTACGGTCGATACAAATTACGGGGATATTATCCTCAATGAAGCTTGCGATCACACCAATACGAAAGACATATTCCCAGCGTCTGCCAACTCATGCGAAAAAGTCGTTGGAAACGGCTCGACTGGCCATCTCATTTGCTCCGATGACTGCAAATCCATCATTGTCACGGGATGCTCCGAACCTGCTTACTGCGGCGACGGACGCGTCAATAATATTGAGTTATGCGATACAGATTCATTCCAGGATAACAAAACTGAATGCAAACAATGGAATCCTCAATACGAATCAGGCTATGTAAAATGCAACCAAAATTGCGGATTAGACTTCAGTGAATGTGTATCGACTCCGGTCTGCGGCGATAACGTCGTTTCTGGAAGTGAAGACTGCGATGGATTAAAATTCAAAAATTACAAACAACTTTGTTCTGAATGGGACAGCCAATACGTCGCTGGACGCGTTAAATGCAACTACTGTAAGATCGATTATTCCGATTGCCAAACAAACCCCAGCATTCCAGATGAGATCTGCGACAATAATATCGATGACAACAATAACGGCGTCATCGACTGCAATGATCCCGAATGCTCAAACGACGCTTATTGTATTGCCAAATTGTGCGGCGACAATATCGTCCAAGATACATGGGAAGAATGCGACGGTTCTCATTTCCGTTCTAACCAGACTTCTTGTAGTGCGTGGAATCCGATATTCAAGTCCGGTCTGGTCTCGTGCAATCCTAATTGCACCGTGAATATGGATAAATGCTCAACAAAAAAAGCTGAAATTTGTGATAATAAGATCGATGACAATGAAAATGGACGAATAGACTGCGACGATCCTGAATGCACTCAGTTTGAAAGCTGTCTGTCTGAAACCGATCCAAATACGATAGAGATCTGCAATAACGATGTCGATGACGATCAAAACGGACAACTCGACTGCGAAGACAGCGCCTGTAGCGATTCTGAGCATTGCCGCAATCACAAGCCCGTTGGTAACAAAGACAGCAAGTGTTCCGCACAACCTATGCACTCTGCCCAGTCCCCCATGTCAACGCTTGTCCTCGCTCTATTCGTTTTGGGTTTCCTCATCCGTCGAAAAAAATCGAATTAACGATTTGTGATCAGCCAGCTGAGATGTAACTTTTTCTCTAATAACATCACAAAAAATCGTTGCACCAGCGGGTGGTTAGCCCTAGACTCGTCCAACTGCATTTTTTCGCACCCCAATGACTGCAGTTTGAAAAGGAGAAAAAAATGTCGAATGTCATTACCGAAGAATTTTTGCGCGCCATCCCCAAAACCGATCTCCACGTCCATCTTGACGGCTCTCTCCGCATCACAACCCTCATCGAACTCGCCCAGGAACGCAACGTTCTCCTGCCTTCCTACGAGCCCGAACGCCTCAAAGAGATCCTGAATATTGGCGGCATTCACGAAAACCTTGAAAGCTACTTACGCGTTTTCGACACGACGCTAAAAGTACTCCAGGACGAGGCCGCTCTGACGCGCGTGGCCTTCGAACTCGCCGAAGACGCTGCTCTCGAAAACTGCCGTTATATCGAAGTCCGCTACAGCCCGATCCTTCACCAGCAGCAAGGGCTCTCATTGCCCGTCATCGTTGAAGCCGTCGCCGAAGGGCTGCGCGCCGCCAAACGCAAATACGGCATCATGAGCGGCCAGATCATCTGCGCCATGCGTCACATGCCCCCTCAGTGCTCACTCCGACTCGCCGAACTCGCCGTCGCCTTCAAAAACAAAGGCGTCGTCGGCTTTGACCTCGCAGGCGGCGAAGTCAACAACCCGGCGGCCATTCACGCCGAAGCCTTTGAATTCATCCGAAAAAACAACCTCAACTCCACGGCACACGCCGGTGAAGCTTACGGTCCAAAATCAATTCATCAGGCCATTCACGAATGCAATGCCCACCGAATCGGCCACGGCACGCGCCTCCGCGAAGACGGCGACCTCCTCAACTACGTCAACGACCACCGAATCCCCCTCGAAGTCTGCCTCAAAAGCAACGTTCAGACCGGCGCCGTCGCGTCCGTTGAAGACCACCCCCTCAAATTCTACATGGATTTCGGACTCCGCATCACGCTCAACACCGACAACCGCCTCGTGACCGAAACCACGATCACCGACGAATACAAACTCGCCTGCTCCGTCTTCCATCTCCAGCCGCACGAAGTTCGACGCATCATGCTCGACGGCTTCAAGTCCGCATTCATGCCCTTCCGTAAAAAACGCGACGTCATGCGCCGCATCATCGCAGAATTCGACGATCTCTGCCTCCAGCACGGCATCCAGTGCAAAGTGGAAGACAGCGACTTCTCGCACAACGGCAATGACCGCGCCGGCGAAGATCCCATGCCCGATTAATCGCCAGTAACCTCAAGTTTGCGGCAATCGAATCCGTTCGGTTGCCGCTTTTTTTTGACACATCGACACCTCAACACACGATTTCTGACGCCTGGTCTGGATGATCTGCTTGGAAAGCGCCGGCTATGCCCGTTCCGGACATACGCCGACGCCCGCGCCTATTGCATACGGCGCGCTGTATATGACAGATTTTTTTGAGCGCCGGCTATGCCCGTTCCGGACATACGCCGACGCGCGCGCCTATTGCATACGGCGCGCCCCCATTTCCCGACGAGATGCGCCATTTACGAGTAAAGCCCTACGACAATGTTAGATCTCCTGACGATTCGCCGCGAACTGCATCAACACCCCGAAACCGGGTTTAACGAACTCTGGACCGCCGCTTACCTCGCGGATACGCTCAAAAAACTCGGTCTGACCGTCTATCAAAAATTTGCGCAAACGGGCGTCGTGGCGGTCTTACCTGGCACAGAACCAAGTCAGCCTGCCCTAGCCTATCGCGCAGACATCGACGCTCTGCCCGTCCGCGAAGCGACCGGACTGCCGTTTGCCGCCACGAACGGCTGCATGCACGCATGCGGTCACGATCTACACATGACGATCGCCCTCGGTCTGGCCGAAAAACTGCGTCAAACGACGCGCGCACGCACGATCGTCTTCGTTTTTCAACCCAACGAAGAAGGCGCGCCTGGTGAAATGCCGGCAGGCGCCGAAGCCATGTGCGATGCCGGCCTGCTGACACAGTTTAATATCAACCAAATGCTTGCGCTCCACGTCGACCCGACCCTGCCGACGGGAAAACTGGGCGTGTGCGACGGCACACTGTGGGCGGCCAGCGGGCGTTTTAAGGTCAACGTGACCGGTAAAGGCTGCCACGCTGCCTACCCAGAACGCGGTTGCGACGCGCTGCTCGCGGCCGCCAACCTCGTCGAACGCATCTACGTCGATAAAGCACGTCAACGAAAGATCGAAAACGAAGTCTTGTCGATATGCAAACTGAACTCGGGCGACGCTTTCAACGTCATTGCTAGCAAGGCCTCGTTTGAAGGCAT
>JAZUKH010000065.1:0-9136 GCA_045643185.1 Myxococcota bacterium
GCATCGGCATTCGCCTTGTTGACACGTCATGCCGTTCTGGCACATGGTGTAACGTTCGCATCGAGCATTGGCGCCGCAATAAATGTCGTCCGAGAGCGGATCGATACAATGGCCGCCGCAGTTGACGAAACCTTCTTTGCACTCTCGACAGCCTGGTGTGGCGGTCGTTGCGTCGCAGGCCCCCGTCGAATCATCACACGGCGTGTAGAACAGATCACCGTTTTCGACGCGTGCGCCGCAGGTCACATCACTCGTCGGATCGTAACAGACGCCTTCGTAACTGAAATCGCAAACACGCCCGGTCACGCATTCGCCGTCGCTGCAATGGTATTCCTTACCGCTTTCCTGGCTCAGTTCTGCGCAGCTATGATTACAGCGTCCGCAATGTTCGTCGGTCTGCAAATACGTGCACTTCGCCTCACCATTGATGACGCACATGGCCTGTCCGGCTTCGCAGGCACTGCATGACGCAAACTTGCCCGGGTCGGCTTCGGGCGCTTCGCTCGCGCGCGGAAAGGCATTGACGACGCACAGCTGCGCGTCTTTCAAGCACAGGTCGTATTGAATGGCGTCGTCGTATTGGCTTTTTTGCGCGTCGGTACAGGCAAATCCGGACAGCACGGCCGCATCACGCGTGCGTTCGTATTGCGCGGCAAGTTCGATGATCTTGTCGTAAGGGGCACAATAGAGGTGCGAGGCATCGTTCAGGTCAGGCTGATAAAGGTAGTTGCCGTCGCGCATGTCATAAAATTTACGGTCATACCATTTGCCGCCCGTTTCGCCGCAGGTAATGCTGTCATTGGCGATGCAGCGCGTTTCGACTTTCCACTTGCCGCCGATGGCCTGACAATCGACCTCGCTATTCGCTTCGTTGAGCATGCCATCCACAAGGCATGACGTTGTATCGAGCCAGATGCCGTGTTGTTTTACGCAGGTGTCCTGGTCGATGGCGCCTGAATAGACGCACGCACCGGCGCATTTGACATTCCCGTTCGGACCGATGAATTTATTGTATTGCGAATCATCCCATTCACACGCCCATGTTAGCGAGGAAAGGCAAGCTAGGACAAAGAACAGACGCGATTTTTTGAGCATAATTACGATTCTCCTGGCCGAAGCCCAAAATTCCGGCCCAATAGTTTAACGAAATGGTCCCATGGCATAAAGCATTATCAACGTCACAGTTCCAAAATTTTGTCATTCAGGATAGTGCAGGGGAAAGCCTTCCCCTACGCCGCTATTGGCGCTTTGCGCCAATACGCGTCTACCCCTTCTGCCTACGGCTTGCATTTCCCCCATTCGTTGCCAAAAAAAAGTGTGTCGGATCAAAAAAATGAAAAAAAACACTCGCCGAAACTAAAAAAAGCGCGTAGAAGGCGCGCCGCCTAAAGATGGACATGTGGTCGCTGCGGCAGCAATGCCGGAGAGGAAAGTCCGGGCTCCGCGAGGAAGAATGATCGCTAACGACGACCGAGGGTGACCTCCGGGACAGTACCACAGAAAATACACCGCCTCACACCCGAAAGGGCTGGGGTAAGGGCGAAATGGTGAGGTAAGAGCTTACCGGGGCGATGGTGACATCGCTCGCATGGCAAACCCCATTCGGAGCAAGTTCAAAACGAGAAGCGGCGGCTTAGCCGCCCGGGCGCCTCGACCGATGCTTCGGGTATGAACGCTTGAGATGATTGGCAACAATCATTCTAGAAGAATGACCACACCGGCGCGAAAGCGCCGCGACAGAACCCGGCTTATCGTCCATCTTTAGGCTTTTTAACGCATTCTCATCCGTCTTTGCACAACGCTTATTTTTCAGACAGAGGAAAGTGCCCAAGCCCCCATCACTTTGATCCTTCGTCCCATCCACCAGCGACAGGGTCGAAATCAATCGTTTGCCTCGTTTTACCTGAACATAATGTCATTAAAAACAAAAAATGCCGTTTTTTGGCTCAAAACTGGTCATTTTAGCGAAGTGTGTACAAAGTGCGTCTGGAGGTCGAAAAATCAGCTTCGTAAAAATTAGGGGCAAAAAACAGGGATTTGTGATAGCATCACCTGTCTTTTTTTAGGGCTAAGGAGGCCCTTTCCATGACGGATGAAAATAAAATGGAGAATAACCGCGGTGCGATTGCGGTCGTTAATATTGATGAAGAGCTGAAGTCCTGCTACCTCGCCTATGCGATGAGCGTCATTGTCGGGCGTGCTCTTCCTGATGTTCGTGATGGTCTGAAGCCTGTCCATCGTCGAATTTTGTACGCGATGAGCAAGATCAAGGGCTGCGATACAAAGACCGTGAAATGCGCGCGTATTGTCGGTGACGTGATCGGTAAATACCATCCGCACGGCGACTCGGCTGCCTACGAAGCACTCGTCCGACTGGCTCAGCCGTTCAACCTCCGTTACGTGCTCGCCGATGGCCAGGGCAACTTCGGTTCGATCGACGGCGATAATGCCGCTGCTCAACGTTACACGGAAGCCAAGCTCAACCGAATGACGTCGACCGATATCCTCTGTGATCTCGACAAAGACACGGTCGATTTTATGCCGAACTTCGATGGCACCGAAATGGAACCGATGGTGCTGCCAACCCGTGTCCCGCTTCTGCTCGTCAACGGATCAAACGGCATCGCGGTCGGTATGGCGACCAACATTCCGCCGCATAACCTCGGTGAAGTCATCGATGGCATGGTTTATCAGATGAAACATCCCGATTGCACCACCCGTGACCTGATGCAGTTCATCAAAGGGCCTGACTTCCCCACCTACGGCACGATCCTCGGCAAAAAGCCCATCTACGAAGCCTATGAAACGGGACAGGGCAAAGTTCGCATCCGCGCACGCGTTGATGAAGAAAAAGTTCATGGCCGCGATTGCCTCGTCGTCAAGGAAATTCCTTACCAGATCAACAAAAAGCGTCTTATCGAAAAGATCACACAACTCGTTCGCGAAAAACGCGTCGAAGGCATTCACGATATCCGAGATGAATCCGGTAAAACGGGTATCCGCGTCATCATTGAGCTCAAAAAAGAATACCCGGCCCAGGTCGTGCTCAATCATCTCTACAAACTGACCGATCTACAGACGACGTTCGGCATCATCATGCTCGCCGTTGTGAACAATAAACCCGAGATCCTGTCCCTTAAACAGGTACTTTCGTACTTTATTGAGTTCCGTCGTGACGTCGTGGTCCGCCGCACGATCTATTTGCTGCGTCAGGCGCGCGCCCGCGCCCACGTTCTCGAAGGCTACATCAAGGCCCTCGACAATCTCGATGAAGTGATCACGATCATTCGTGAGAGCCAGACGGCCGCTGAAGCGTCTGACCGACTCATTCAGCGTTTCGATTTTTCCGAGATCCAGACGAAAGCCATTCTCGAACTTCGTTTGCAGCGCCTCACCGGCATGGAACGCGAGAAGATCACGTCTGAATTGGCCGAAGTTCGTGCCGCCATCGTGGAATACGAATCGATCCTGGCTTCAAAAGAAAAGATCGATCAGTGCATCATCGATGAGATCCTGCCGATCAAAGAAAAATACGGTGACGCGCGTCGCACTGAGATCGTCGATGCGTCGGATGAAGACGACATTCTGGACGAAGACCTGATCGTTGAAGAACACGTGATGGTCATGCGCACCAAACAGAATTACATCAAACGTCTGCCATTGACAGAATATCAGGCACAGCGTCGCGGTGGCCGAGGCAAGATGGGCATGAGTTCAAAGGACGACGACTACGTGATCGACCTCTTCGTGTCGTCGACACACCAGCGCATCCTCGTGTTCACGAGTCTGGGTCGCGTGTTTTCGCTCAAAGCCTACGAACTGCCTCAAGGCAACCGCACGTCAAAAGGCCGTCCGATCATCAACTGTCTGCCGAAACTCGAAGCCAACGAAGATGTCGAGACGATCCTGCCGCTTCCGACCGATGACGAAGCCGGACGTTATATCGTCATGGTAACGCGCGAAGGTCAGATCAAGAAAACAAGCCTCGAAGCCTTCGAAAACATTCGTAAAAACGGGTTGCGCGCACTCAACTTCCGCGAAGGCGACCAGCTGATCGCCGCCAAACTCGTGACCGATAAAGACACGATCCTGCTGACGACGGCACGTGGTATGAGCTGCCGCTTTGCGTCGACCGACATCCGCCCGATGGGACGAACCGCCGTCGGTGTGCGTGGCATGCGTTTCAAATACGACAATGATGCCATCATTTCGATGGAAGTCATCAACGACGAAAATGGAAAACTGCTCTGCGTAACCGAAAATGGCTACGGCAAACGCACACCGATCGAGGATTACCGCATCCAATCCCGTGGCGGTCTTGGAATTCACGCGATCAACACCGGGGAACGCAACGGCAACCTCGTCGCAGCCATGCTCGTTGAAGATGATGCCCACCTGCTCCTCGCGACCGACAAGGGCACGATCATTCGCACAAAAGTTGAGTACATTCGTGAAACGGGTCGTACGGCAGCCGGCGTGAAGATCATGCGCACGGGCGAAGATGAGCACGTCGTGGCCGTCGCGCTCATCAATGGTGAGGACGATGACGAAGAAACAACGCCCATGGAAGTCATCGAAGAAGACACGAGCGAGGAAGGCGTCGAAGAAAGCGACGAACTGCTCGAAGAGGAAATGCTCGACGATGGTCAGAATGATGTCGTGGACGATGATGACGATGAATCGTTAAATCCTGAAGATGATGGTGACGGGAATGACCAGTAGGTCACGTTCTCAGGTAAAAGTGCGCACATGGTTGTGCGCACTGCTCAATTTTGTCTGTTTGGGCGCCACTGCTTGTTCCGCGCCCGAACAGACCGTATCGCCATTCAACCTGACGCTCCCCTTGGTTGACGAAGAAAAACTCGTCGATGACGCAGACGAAGCTTTGAAAGACGAAGCGGATGCGGCAGCCTTGCCCGTCGAGGAAAAGGCATGTGCGTTTGCCGACACGCGGACGATCGATGTGGTCAACCCCGTACGTGTTGCGCATTACGCGCTCGACTCGCTCGGTATCGTCGAAACGACGACCACGTCCAACGCGTGTCTCACGTCACTATTGCGCGATGGTGCCCAACTGCTCTCACGCACGGATTCTGGCCTGATAGCGTTCTATCCTGACCGGTTCGAAGCCTTTCTCTTTGACTTTTCGGAAGCCATCGACGTCGATGCCATGGAAGGTCGTTGGGATTTTGCCAAAAAACGCGTGATTCCGGGGATCGACGGGCAAAAAGTCGATCACGCGGCGACGCGCGCGAATTTCATGCAGGCCGTGCTTGATCGTGCTTCGTCTTTCGAACTGGCTGTGACGACGACCAAAGCAATGTCCCACGACGAAACGGCTTATGCCGACTTCGACCCGGCCTATAAGATCGGTCACTACATGACGCATTTCTCACGTGCGAAAAATCGCACGAGCAACGTCAAACTCGCTGCGCAGTCCATGAACGGGACGTTTTTAATGCCCGGAGCCGAGTTTTCATACAACGAACTCGTTGGCGAACGCAGCGAAGCACGAGGTTTCAAGGAGGCGCCTGTCATTGAACAGGGACAACTCGTCGAAGGCCTGGGCGGCGGTGCCTGTCAGGTTTCATCGACGATCCATGCTGCGGCGCTTATGGCCGGACTCGGCATTGAAGAGCGTTATAACCATTCGCTGCCGTCCAGCTACATACCGGTTGGCATGGACGCCGTCGTCAGCTACCCGATCCTCGACCTGCGCGTCAAAAACAACTACGACGTCCCTGTCGTGTTGCACGTTACCACCCAGGACGACCAGCTGATCGCCGAGTTTTATTCCTCCAAACCGCGTCCCGGACGCGTGTTGTTCCGCAAAGAAGTCGTTGAAGAGATCCCGTTCAAAGAAGTCGTCACGGTCGATCCGACTTACGAATCCGGTACCATCAAGGTGCGTAAGCGTGGCAAAGTCGGTTATCGCGTTCAACGCGGCCGCATCTTCTGGAAAGACGGCAAAGAGACTTACGAAAGGTTGAAAGACGACACCTATCAATCGCAGACCCAGCAGACGAGCATTGCCTGGGATGTCGAATATCCCGTTGCGACGCCTGGGTCTTTGTAGTTTTCTCTAAAAGTCAAACCGAAGGCCCGGACTGGTCAAGTCGTGCCTATAAACATTTGAAAAGAAGGAAATGTATTATGATCAACATGCCTGATTCGAAAAAGATCTTGATCGCGCCGAGCCTTTTGTCGGCAGATTTTGCCAAACTCGGTGAAGAAGTGAAGGCCCTCGAAGCCGCCGGTGCCGACTGGCTGCATTTTGACGTTATGGACGGCCGTTTTGTGCCGAACATGTCGATCGGCATTCCCGTGCTGGAAAGCCTTCGAAAAGTGACAAAACTTCCGATCGACGTGCATCTAATGATTGTCGAACCCGACAGCATGATCGATGCATTTGCCAAAGCGGGCGCAGACACGCTGTGTGTTCAGATCGAAGCGTGCACGCATCTTCACCGCACGATTTCACATATTCACGAAGTCGGATGTCGCGCCGGCGTGGCGTTGAACCCGCACACGCCGCTCGACGGCCTCAAATACGTGATCGAAGATCTCGACTTTGTTTTGATCATGAGCGTGAATCCAGGATTTGGCGGCCAGTCATACATCAAAGCCTGTACCCAAAAGATCGCGGAGTTGCGGGCACTGTATCCCGACGTCGTGATCGAAGTGGACGGCGGCATCAAAGAGGCGACGATCGGCGACGCGGCCAGGGCAGGGGCTAGCATCTTCGTTTCAGGATCCGGCATTTTTTCAAAATCCGATTATGTCGCGGCAATCGACAATCTGCGTCGACTTGCGCGTTAAATTCAACCGTTGCCACTCTTTCGTAAACTTGACGAAATGACCCATTCCGTATATCTATAATATGTTTAACTGTATTGTGGGATATACGGTACAGTTTTTTGAAATGTCATTTTTGTCGATGCGCCAGACGATCGGATCGATCGTCTGCGCGATAAGTGTGGGCATAAGACCGCGGTAACGCGAGTCGTCCCACAATGCATTGGGTAAACACGTGGCAAACGATAAAGAAAAAGTCCTGGATACTGCGCAAAAATACGCAGATCGCGAACAGTACGACAAAGCTGTCAAAGAGATCGAGCGCGGCATTGACGCGTTCAAAGATGACTGTCGCGTCCTTCTTAAGCTTGGAACATACCAGGAAAAAGCCGGCCAATTGCTCGAAGCCGTGAAAACGCTCGTGCAAGTGAGCAACATTTATCGCGCCGAAGGCGCTTATCAAAAAGCTCTGGCTGTTTTAAAACAGGCTCAAAAGATCCAACCAAAAAACGTCGATATCATGATCGCGTCTGCCGAGCTCTATAATGTGCTCGGACTAGGTTATGAAGCCGAAGAACAACTTCAACCCTGTTTAGATCTGCTGGATCCCGTGGAGAATCGCGACCACTATGGTCAGGTGATCCAGATGCTCGTTCGCGTAGACAGCGAAAATCTCGAAATACGTAAAAAATACGCTCAGTTCCTTTTGGCGCAAAACGATCAGGAAGGCGCGGTCCGTCAGTACAGTCTGGCCCTGGCGCAGCTTCTAAGCAAAGAGCGTTTTGTCGATTACGTAACGACCGCGCGTGAGTACTTGAAGATCAGTCCAGGCGACACGATCGTCATCAAGAATCTGGCTGAGATGTACATCCGCATGAATCGTTTTAACGATGCCATCGCGATCATGCAGGATCTCGAAGAGGCGCTTCGCACCCCCGAGATCCACGAACTGCTGATCAAGTGCTACATGTCACTGCACTGCAATCGTCAGGCGCTAGAAGAATTAAAGAGCTTGGCTCGCAAACTTCAGGCGATGAATGCTCGCCAAGACAAGATCGAAGACGTCTGGCTGCGCGCACAGCGTCTGGATCCAAGCGACCAGGAAGTCATGATGGCGCTGTGCAGCGATTCGCAGATCCTTGGCGATTCAGCCCTGTGCATTATGTCTTCAAGCGTTCTTCAGCCGATCGATCAGTTGGAAGAATTGGTCAAGGAGGCTGATCTCGAAGACGAAAGAAGACGTCAGGCGAATAAGGATCAAGCCGCGACCAATAACCGCTCGGCAATGGGCAGCCGCACGATGGGCCGACGTTCGGCGATGGGTTTTCAACCCGTTGCGGCGCAGGATCTGGCACAGGTCCTTTCAAACGAATTCAGCAACGCGTTGAGCGCCTATCATAGTGGTGATATTCAACAGGCTGTTGCGATGTGTCAGCACGTCATTGCTCAGGACGAAACGCATCTGCCGACCCTTCGTCTGTTATCAGAACTTTATGAAAGTCTGCACGACATGGAAGCCGAAGCTCAGATCGAGCGAAAAATGGCCAAAGCCGTGTTTGATACCGATAAAAATGAATCGGTCCGCCACATTTTACGTGCCGAAAAATGTACGCCGAATGCCTGGGAAAATTACAATTTGATGGTCTTTCTGGGCTTTGATCCGCAAAATTACGGCATGCTGCCGCCCCCGATGACGCAGAGCAGTCAATTTGCCCGCGTTCCGTCGATGCAACAGCCTGCGGTGTCGAGACCGATGCCTCCGATGCAACAGAATGGCATGCCCGGAACGATTCCGCCGATTCCACAAGCGCCTCAGGGAATTCCACCGATTCCGCAGCGTCCAAATGCTGTGCCGCCTCCGATCCCGACACGTGGTGTCGCTTCGATTCCGACTTTTTCATCGCCCCCGGCTCCGCCGATCCCACAGCGCATGACTGCTCAGCCGCCTTCATTGCCGATGAATGCACCCAGTCTGGCTCCAAAGTCGAATGGCAGCAGCCAGTTCGGCCTTAAAATGCGTAAACCTCGTCCAACGGTCGAGATTCCTGTGCCGATGCAGGTTATTTCAAATGACGTTTTGGACGATCTGCGTAAGCTGGAGAGTTCGCGTGATTCGTCGAATATGCCGCCTGCCATGGCTACGCCCATCAATACGGCGGCATCCTTCATGGCGCCCCATTCGCGCATTCCGGCTCCGAAGACGAATGCAAACGAAGATGCTAACAACAACGCCGCGCTGCCTTTCTCCAACACACCGTCTGGCTCGCACAAACGTCCCAATCTCAGAACGGATGACCCAAATGGTCGCAGCCACCTCTTATGTCGGAGGCCAAGCGGTCTT
>JAZUKH010000066.1:0-2370 GCA_045643185.1 Myxococcota bacterium
TACCAAGGTCTCTGACAGGTACATCAGACAGGTCTGTGAAGAGATTAACCGGAGACCTCGAAAAGTGCTTGGTTGGAAGACACCGGAAATGGTTTACTCAAATATGCATTTGGATTGACAATTTTCCGACTTCCCCCACACACAAAAAAAATTCAATCGAACACGCATCCATGCGCATCGCAGCGGTGACGTTGGGCGAAAAATCGCTCTGCCTCGGGTTCAGCGAACAAGCATGAAATGTCGAGGGGCATAAGGCTCATAAAATCGACAAATTTCATGCTTACGCGTCAAAAAATTAATCGCCCGACACCACAAAATCACGAATGACCGCCATGTGCTGCATTTCCTCGGCGTCCGAGTCGCCAGCTTTCACCGGCGCGATGACATCCAACTCACCAAATTTCTTATAAACACGCGAGTCGACGATATGCCCTTTGGGATAGGCTCGTTTGCCCACGACGATCGCCGATTCCAGCGCACACAACTCAGGGTTGCAAAGCAGATAATCGAGCTGTTTATGGCGCGTGGCATTCGTCTTGACGGCACCTTCCTGATCGACTGGCCAGTCGGCATAACCGCGTCCGACCTCAAGCAGCGAGCCAAAATTCTGCTGGATCGGCGTCCAATCCGGCTGATTGAAGTCACCGCCCAAAATCACATAATAATCCTTTTTGTCCTTCGCGATCTTATCATCGATCTTCTTGCGCAACGGCCCCATTTCTGAGGCATTGTCCTGCGTATACAAATGGACACTCACAGCCAGCAGGTCACGTTCACCTGGAATATCAATGACCGCCCAGTCCCACTGACGATCCGAAACTTTGTTCGACTTCCACGCCCCAGATTCCTTAATGGGATAGCGCGAAATAATACCGTTCGGAATGCGGCCTTCGCCACGATGGAATTGATATTCCTTGCCAAACGTACTGGCCACAAAACTTTTAATACTATTCTTATTATAATTAAATTCCTGGATCAAAACGATATCCGGTTTGAGTGCCTTAAAAATGCGAATGCCTTCACCGGGATCATAAGACTGTTCTTCGCCCGACGTGATATTCGCCGTCATGATACGAATCGTCGTTTTTTTGGCAGGTTGAGCCGTCGTCAATCCCGTCATGACATTAAATGCCGACGAAATATCGGCCACAGCTTCGGCTTCTTCGTCATCTAAATTCTCGAAGAGCAGCGTCTTAGGCACAACTTTTTTGTATGCCTCATCCTTTGTGTAGTCGACCGAGATATTCACATTGAACTTCGCGTTGCCGTCGGCGATCTGATCATCGACGCCTTTCACGACTACGCCCTGAGGAATATTCCAGTTTTCGCGCAAAAACGTCAGCTCGTTCGGCTCCACACTTCCTTCCGTCGGATCGTTGGATTCGATCGTCACAATGACTTTGGACGCTGGTTTTTGCGACAAAGCGACCTGAAACGTTTGAACATCGCCCAGCTCAGTGACCAAAAATTCATTCGGTTCAGTGATCTGAATGTCGGGCGTCCCAGCCCAGGCCGTACCACTCAGTCCGATCGTCGCCAAAGACGCCAATACTAATGCTCTCAAACCTTTCATTTTCTACATCCTGTGGTTTATGGAAATTTCTGAAAAACATGTTTGCGGGTGGGGAAAGCCTTCCCCTACGCGTCTATTTTTCATGCCGAGACGCATCATGCTGCGTCCCGGCATAAAAAATACGCCGCTACCCCTTCTGCCTACGGCTTCATGCAACCGCGTTATCAGAAATCACTCCGTCGTATTGTTCATCAAAATTGTGCGTTCATCGCATGGAGGCGCACAAGGCGTTAGTTTAGCAAAATCACGCGGTATACGTCATGCAGAATTTATGATTCGTTCAACGTAACTTTAATATTGGAGCGGCTGTGACGACATATCACGTTACGTCGCACCCCGTCGGCTTCATTTGTGCGCCATATCTCAGCCTGTTTGCTTTCGACTTTGCGACGGTTAAGATTTTGCATTCTGACCAGCCTAAAACGCCCCGGCTGAATCGTAACGGTGCAAAAACGAAAAAAGCCAGTAACGTATCGTTACTGGCTTAATGGGCCTGGGAAGACTCGGACTTCCGACCTCACGCTTATCAGGCGTGCGCTCTAACCGGCTGAGCTACAAGCCCGAAGAAAACCAAGAGAAGAAACTGATCAGAGGTGCGTATGACCACGGTCTGTAAGACGTGTCGCGACACGTCTTTACAGACCGTGTCGATACGTCATATCATTCCGTTAAAGGAGGTGATCCAACCGCAGGTTCCCCTACGGTTACCTTGTTACGACTTCACCCCAGTCGCTGTCCGATCCGTGGGCGGTTGCCTCCATTGCTGGTTAGCTCACCGACTTCGGGTCCAAACAACT
>JAZUKH010000067.1:0-6984 GCA_045643185.1 Myxococcota bacterium
AACCGCCTCAGCCCAGCCGACCGTTTCCACACGATCCTTTCGCGCGGCGATCTGCCCGTCAGCGCCCAGACGCGTTACACGGTCATGGACGGCGTCGGCCAAAAACTCGTCAAAACACACTATTACAGTGGCTCCTTCGAACTCGGCAAGAGCTTCGCCAACATCGCCAACTCGTGCAACGCCAAGATCGATGAGATCCAGGTCCGATTCGTCTCAAAAAGCGGTCAACCCATCCGCGCACAGGGCGACGTCACGCCTGCCGTCTCGTTGTTCTACAGCGGCCAATCCCAACTCATCTCGTGTCACAGCAACATCGAGGCGATCCGCGCATCCATCGGCGCGCGCACGACCTTCGGCACCTACTCGGTCTTCTCGTCCCAGCCCTTCGCCGACGGCATCAACGCCAGCATCTACGAAGTCCCCGAAGGCCTCGACTACAAACTCACCGATGGCACACGTTTCAACGACGTCACCATCTATCGCGGCCTCAAAGGCTACCCGCTCATGGCCACCTACACGCTCGTTTTCGATCCCCAAGAAGGCAGCAACAGCAAAATCAATTGGGATAACGTCGCCGACATCGAGATCCAGTTCAAATACACGACGGGCACGCTCGGTCAAGACGCCAACGCCTGCAAGTACGACCTTTAGGATCTCCCCGCAAGCCGTTGGATAGGGCGGGGGAAGCCTCCCCCTACGCGGCTATTGGCGACGATTTGACGCAGAGACGCAATAAATTGCGTCTCTACATCAAACCGTCATCGCCAATACGCCGCTACCCCCTCTGCCTGCGGCGCTCACCAAGCACCATTCTCCTGCATCGCGCCCAATTGCGACGCGGCTTTGCACTTCGTTCCAGCTTGTTCAAAGGAAACGTCATGAAGTTCAAAAGCATATACCCCATTGCGATCCTGACATTGGCAGCTTTTGGTTGTTCCAATGCCTCATCCGAACATGATCAGGAACCCGTCGGCCCCGTCGATCCAGGCGATGAGATCAAAGTCACGTTGAATGACGTGCGCACCATGGCCTCAAGATCGGCTTGCACGCTCGACTCGGACTGTGAAACAGGCGCTTTCTGCTTTCAACGCCAATGCGTCGTGCAGTGCAATGAAAAGCTTTCGTGTGACCAGGGCTACGTCTGCCAGATCTCACGCGGTCGCTGTCTTTTGACAAGCTATCTGACTGAACTAAGCCAGGTCCAGCAAAAGATCGAGGCCGCCGGCGACACAATGCCGGAAACCGAAAAAGCCGCGCTGCTCGCTGAACAGGAGCTCAAAGCCAATGCCGCGTCCCCCATTCAGACGAGCGCCCTGCACCACGTCAACGCCAAAGGAAAACCTATCGCGCGCATCGACGTGACCAAATCCGTCCCACAACACATTCTGTTGGGCAACCAGAACATTCAGACGACGAGTTTTCGATCAAAACAATACTTGGGCGACATCTACTACGCCGTCGTGACCGATCGCGACACGCTGCCGATCCTGAAAGTCGCAAAGCCCTATGTCACGCTGAACTCGGAATACGAATACCCGTTCGAACTGGATGCGCCACAACTCCATGCCAGCAAACGCTGGTCAAAACGCGACGGCAACGACGACACCAGTGTCTCGCTACTTACGGCTGACATCGTGTCGTCTGCCGGCAGCTTTGCCACGACACTCGTCGATGTGACCTCAGCGCAGAATCTGTACAGCGGTTACGTTCAACCCACCGCAGTCTTGTCAGGCATGCCGCTGCCGATCCGCATGGTCATTCAAACCGTGCCAGCGCAGCCCCAGCGATTTGAAGACATACAAAGTCTGACGCTTTACCTGCCCGTCAGCCCGTCCGATCTCTTTTCGCCCGAAAATGTTCAGCTCCAAAACGGCCAGCCCGTCGAAACCTGGGTAAGCGTCACCGCGACAAAATCTACCGAAAAGACCCAGAACATGAGCAACAAAGTCAGTTTCGTCGCCGAGTTTTCGACAAACGACTTTGCGCCCTACCAGAGCGCCCTGTTTGACGCCCAAAGCAAAGTCAATCGCTACCTGCGTTTCGAGATCACCGACCTCGTGCGCGACGAAACGACGTATGCCTACAACGGCTACTTGCGCGATGGCTTCACCGGGCTCTATCGCGAAACCAGTTTTGATACTGAAACAGATCTCGGCACATATCAATGGAACGACACGCGTATCGAGGGTCAGTTTTCTGTCTCGTTCGACGCCAACATTGACCTTCCGACCGAACGCGTTCATGCGCACGAGAAGGCCAACACAACGCAACGCCCGATCGACGCCGAGCCAGTTCTCGTCTGCGATGACGCAGCGATCAAACAGGTCATGACAGCCATCGCGCTTCCCGCCACGGGTTGCAGCGCAGTTGACGACACCGAAAAAGACGCCTGTCTGACACGCCAAGGCTGTCACGAGATCATCGGGCTCGAAAGCCTGAATGCCCTACCCGACAACGTTCGCGCATTCTGCATCGACGAAGCCGCACAAGCATTACTCGCCAATGACGAGCGTTTCGCGCCCGTGCTGGAACGCATTTTGACCGCAAACAGCACAACGACGAATACCGTCACCGTCTGTGATCAGGAGATCAGCAATTTCAAGGATTTCCAGACGCTGTGCGAAGACAGCACGTGCGCTCTGTGCGCCGATCACCCCGAATATGCCTGCGCAGCCGACCTGCTCGCGATGCGTTATCTCGACGACACAACGCTCAATGACCACGAAAAGGCTCAGAGACTCGCCCAGTGGATCAGCCTCACACAAGAAGCCAATCTGCCGCTCCAATACAAAGCTTGGATCAGCGACATCGACATCCGAAAAAGCTGGTTGGAAGGGGCTGTCTATGAAAACACGTTTGCAGCAAGCATCATGGATGACTTCAATGCCGACCTGCTCAAAAAATACCATGAAAACGTGTTGAAACTTCAATACGCCGTCATGAAGAATCAGACACGCCAGCTCACGCTTGAAATGCTCGCTCAAAAGGTCAAAGCCACGGAACTAGACCTGACGAGTCAGCGCAACACCATATTGAATGACCTTGCATCAGTCTGGCAGTCAGTCACCACATCGATCAGCCTGGCTGCAAAACGATACGACGTTTTGCTGCAAAACGACGTCGAACGCCTACAGGCTGCGAAAGACCTCAAAGCCTATATGACCGACCTTTATTTGTCGGGCGTGATCGAAACCGCACTCAATCTAAAAGCGGATCAGGGCTCCCTGAACGCCTCGTTTGGCGCGCATTTGAGCGACCTCGTCACCAAGCTGTCCTCACTCGACCAGTCTTTCGAAAGCGCGCTGTTTATGCGCGACGGCGAGGTGTTCAAAGACACGCGCCTGGAAACGGATACGGGGCTGACCGCGCTCGGCACGCTGCAAAAGGCAGCCGACGACTCGATTCAAAAAGCCGAGAACAAACGAAAAAGCGTCTTTAACGAGATCGATCAAAAGGCCAACCAGGTTCTTTCGATCAAAGATCGCTACCTCACTTCGCTTGAAAAAATGCGTGCCGACATCGTTGACCTGTGCGGCTATCCGACAGATTGCAAGGACGAAGCGACGTGCAAACTCTTCACCGAAGTCTATTACTGCGGTTTTGCAAGAGATTCGTTAAGCCAAACGCCTGTTTCACTCACCGTTGAAAACCAGACTGAGCTCGATAACACCATACGCCAGGTCAAAAGCTTTTCAGATTGTTACACGCTCAAAACCCGTGACCAAAGTGCCATCCAGACGCAACTCGATGCCGTTCATGCTTGCGAACCAGCGCGTTTGGACACCAACGACTACGCCGTCGCCTATACCGATCAGGCCAGCGTGAGTCAGGCAGGACAAGCCATTTTGGATTATCGTCAGGCCGAAAAGGAATACGAGATCGCACTTGCCGAATACGAAATGGAACAGCAAAAAGTCGCCAATAACTTCGAAATGCTTGAGGCCTATGCCCAAAGCATCCAAAATTGGTATGAATCGCGTTCCAACACGCTAAAACAGATCCAACAAAACATTACGAGCATCAACGGCTATCTCGCAGACCTCGCGGATTACCAGCTTCAAGTCGACGAACTCAAATATAAAGAAGCCGCAGCTGAATATGATTCTCAGGCGACCATGGCGTCAGAATGGAAATCCATGGCCAAAGACAGCGTGATCGCCGAACAGATCAATCTGTCGCTCATGGCCGGGCTCAACATCTCGACCTTTATCAATTACGCCAGTACCATGTCCGATTTCTATTCGGGCATGACCACGTTGACCTCACAGGCTGCCTGTTTTGACCCGACGCACACCTATTTCCTGAATGCGCTCATGGGAAAGACCATCGACCTCGACACACTTGCCGAATACGCGAACCGTGTCGATCTCGATAACAAAGAACAAACGGATATTCTTGATGAACTCATCAGGAATTATATGGACACCGCGGGTGAACGCCCCATCGATGTGAATTTGCTTCTTGACCGCATTACCGGTGACCAGGCTCTCGAATTACAGGGCTACGCCTCGCAGGTCAAAAGCGCCGCGACACGCATGAAAAGCGCTCTGGTCGCATCCGAAGTGATCAAGTATGCCATGCAGACCAGCAACAACTGGATGACGTACGAAAAAAGCGCCATCGAAATGGATATGAAGACCGATGCCGCGAAGATCCAGTCAGAACTTGAAAAAGCTATTTTTGACTTACGATCTAACGCCGTTGAAGGTGGGTTGAACGAATACAAGCTTAAAGCCGCGATCCGTGCCCTTGAAGAAAACAACGCGTTACTGAAACTTCAGATCGAAGCAGAAGCCGATCACCAGCGGGATCTGCGCGAACTTGAGGTCATGCGCAACGAACACAAAAACGAAGCGCTCAAACTCATCACGCTGGCCTATGCAGTCCAAAACAAGAATATTCAACGCTATCAGGCTCAAACACGCTACGAACTGATCGCCCAACAGGCTTCTTTGCTGGCCGACCAATACGACAGCAAATTGGCGCGTTATAAAGAGAACAACGACCTTTTGTTCTCGGCATCGAGCTTCTTCCAATACGCGAGCGACCTGGAATCGGTCGAAAGCACCTTGGAATCGGCACGAAATGACCTGAACGACTATTTGACGGCGATCGAATATCTCTCGGTCCGTCCGTTTGTCGCCTTGCGTCGCAGTTTGTACATGGCACGCGGTACCAATGATCTGGCCAAGATCTATGAACAGCTCAACCAGCTGACCGAGCGTTGCGGCGCGGGACAAGACACGTCCAACAAAGTCACCGTATCGTTAATGAGCCGACTCGGCATTCTTTCGGGCAGCATCAATGGCCTGATAAACGCCAAACGCCTTCAGACGAGCATGTTGGCGGGCAATCTGCCCGTGAATTCACAGATTCGTTATACCGCCGACACAAAGATCGGCGACAAGCTCGTGAAAGGTCGATACGCAAGTGCCTCGTTTACGATCGACACGTCGTTCGCCAACGTCGCCAATTCGTGCAATGCCAAGATCGACGACATTCAAGTGCGTTTTGTTTCGCTCGACGGCAAACCTTTGAGAACAGACGCCAACTACAAACCGACGATCTCATTGATCTATGGCGGACAAAGCCAACTTTTGTCGTGTCAGCCCTCGATCGACGCCATTGTCGCCTCGATCGGTTCGACGAGTTACGGCAAACTCTCGACGTTTTCGACCACCCCCTTCGCCGATGGCCTGGTCGCAGCCGTGTATGACGTACCACAAGGTCAGAAGTACACACTGACGGAAGACGCCAGCTTCGAAGGCGCCTCGGTCTATCGAGGCCTGAAAGGTTATCCGCTCATGGCCACCTACACACTCGTTTTTGACTTCGATGAAGGCGAAAATCAAAAGTTGAACTGGAACAACATCGCCGATATCGAAATTCAGTTCAAATACACGACGGGCACGCTCAACAGCAACACCCAGTGTCAATACGATCTTTAACGAGGTTCACGTGTTTGAAACACGGCACTTCGTTTAACGCCCTGTCCCTGAATCGAACAGAAACTTACGCAATACGTCACGCATAAGGGTTCAACCGATGAAAAATACACGATATATGGTTGCTATGGCACTGGTCGCCCTCGCCCTCACCAATGGGTGTTCAGGATCGGATCACAAAGACACCTCGTCGCAGGTGCCCGACCAGCCTCTGATTCCGCCATTTGTGCCAGACAGTTCCGTCGAAGCGCCTTCCATGGCCTCGTCGAACGCCTGTACTCTGGATGGCGATTGCGTCACCGGGGCATTCTGTTACAACGGTCAGTGCGTTCGTCAGTGCAGTGAAACCGTTTCGTGCGAAACAGGCTATTATTGCCAGGCATCACGCGGTCGCTGCGTCACCCAAGCCTATTTGCAAGAAGCAGCCAAAATCGACGCGCAGCTTCAGTCAGGCGGCGACACGATGACTGACGCGCAAAAGCAGGTCTTGATCGAACAACTGATGATCAAGGCATCTCGTGAGACGAACGCGCAAACGAGCATCTTCAGCCGTGCCGACAAGGCGCAAAAGAGCGTGGCATTCAACTACGAGATCCCTCAAGAAGTCCTTTATGATCCTGACGTTCCGACGCGACACGTGGCTGTTGCGACCCAGACAGACCTTGGCAAGATTCCGTATTTCGTGAACACAAATTCAGACGAACTACCCTGGTTAAAACTGGCCACGCCCACGCAGAATTCGCTCGGTCTTTATCATTATGACTTTGAGATCGACACGGCTAGTCTCGAAAAAGCCCTGGCTCGTCAACGCGACACGGGTGAGGATAAAGACGACGCGGTGAGCGTCAACCTCGTTTCGGCAGCCGGCAACTTCACGACGACGCTTTACAAGTTGCCGCCCACAAACGCGCTTTACAACGGCAAAGTGTCGCCAACAAACGCGTTATCTGGCATTGACCTGCCCATTCGCATGGCCATCGAGACCGAACCCAGTACGCCCAAAACCATCGATGACATTCAGTCCATGACGCTTTATCTG
>JAZUKH010000068.1:0-19217 GCA_045643185.1 Myxococcota bacterium
GAGGCTTCCCCCTCCAAAATCCGAAAATTTATGAAATTTCCTTATGCAGTCTTGTTTTACATGATTTATTGAATGCGCTTTCCTGGATTCGTTTCAGGAAAGCGCTTGAAGTGAGCGTATGTTGGGATCTACGGCTTGAGAATGGCGAGTATCTTTCGCCAAACAGGCGCGGCCGAGCGGGCATCGTGCCAGGCCTGACGAACGAGTTTACCGGCCTGAGCGGCTTCTTCGTCCGAGACCGAGCCACCGAGCTTCGAGCAGAGCGTATCGTTGACGATGGTCTGTGTGGCTTCACCGCGAGTCGACGCGAAGTGTTCGAGCGACTCCGAAGGCGCGGGATTTTGACCGTACAGCGCCCAGACTTCCATGACGGAACGCAGCGCCCAGGGCAGATCGTGCGCGGACTTGACGGACGCACCGCGCAGAATGATGACGCCCTTGCGCGTGTAGATCACGATGACGGCGCCAGCGAGGAGTGCCAGAAGGATCGTCCAAATGAGCTGCCACGGAATCTCGTAGCCCTCATCGATCGGTGTTTCGGCGCGTCCACCGGACTTGTCGTTACGGGCGAGTTCGCCAAAGAGCGATTCGAGCGACTGATCGACAAATTCATTCGGCTGAGGATCGCCATTTTCGGGGAAAATGTCGAACGTGACCCAGCCGACGCCGTCGATATAGATCTCGGGCCAGGCGTGCCCCATGTTGCCCATGATGAGCACGGCCGAGTTGGAGCCACGAAGCTGATTATCCACGGCATAGCCGAGTGCAACACGGGCCGCAATGCCCTGACTGCGCAGCAAATACACGGCTGAATGCGCAAAATGGACGCAGTAGCCGCGCATCGAGCCAAACAGGAACGACGCGGTCGGATCGCTCGGATCGATATGTTTCGTTTTGAGCGTGTAATAGCCAGCGTGCTCGAGCCATGCCTTAATGACAATGGCCTTGGCGATGTCTTCACCAAAGAAGCGCGGATCCAGCTGACGCACGATGATGTCGGACAGGGCCTTGTAGCGCGGGTCATCGGGGATCTCGGTGTAGTGAGCGCGTTTTTCGTCCGACCAATCGTCAGGAATGCTCTTGCGGCCGACGAAGCGCGACACATCGACGTTGAGTCCGAGGCTCTCGACGGCGTAAGCCGACACGAAGACCTTCGGATCGGGGTTGTCGATCGGGAAGACGGACTGGCCCATGGCCAACTGCGGCGGATTCGTATGATCCTGAAGCAGGAACATCGACGTCGAGATCTTCTGATGCAACTGGGACGACTGAACCGCAAGGGCATTCAGACGGTCAGTGTATGGGAATGACGAAATGACGTCGGCATCCATCGCACTGTCGGTCAGGTGATTGCCGTCGTACTGGCTCAGAACGTTTTGTCTGAAGTGGAAAATGCCGTCTGCGGGTTCGAATTCGTCGTACAGGACGGCGATGGCGACAGGCACGGGAGGATTGTTGGGTGAAGGCGCGTTGCTGCTAGAGCCACCACCGCCACCGCTATTCTTATTGGACTCATCGTCGCCGTCGTTTCCGTTACCGCCATTCTTATCGGACTCATCGTCACCGTCGTCGCCGTCGTCGCCGTCGTTTCCGCCGTCGTCCTCATTGTTCTTGTTATTGTCGTCTTTGTTCCCCTGATCGTTGTCATCCTTATCATTGCTAAAAACGCCGAGCGGATCTTCGACCATGTTGTCGATATGGCCATCGACGCCGAAATTGGCGAACAACAGCGTGAGGAGGAGCAGGACAGCGTAGGCGTAGATGACGCGTGAGATCTTGGCGCGACCGAGCCAGAGGCCGATGGCAAGCACGGCTGCGGCGCAGCCCATGTATCGGTAGAGTTCGATCGGGTCGAGTCCGGAGCCATAAGCCCAGTCGGCAAATTCGCGCGGATTTTGGAGATTCATGTTTCGATGTTCAAAGAACACGAAAACGAGCGCCCCGACGGCCACAGCGGATTCGAGAATGCGAACGGGCTGATAACGCAGTGCCAGACTGCGGAGAAACAGCGTCAGGCCAAGCGCCAGCGAGCCGAAGTAGAGGCTGCGTGAGGCCACGACTGAGAAGAAGAGGTCACTTTGTTGGCCATTCAGGATGCCCCAGGCGCCCCAGATGCCGATGCCCGTCAACAGCACGGATGCGAGCAGGATCCAGACGAGCCGCACCGACCAGCGGCGCAGCAGCCCAGCCAGGATGCCGGCGACGACGGCGCATCCCGCCACGACGAAGCGCGACACCTCGTCGCACACATCCAGAACATAGACGTATTCCGCAATCGCCAGAATGGCCGTCTTGACGGCCTGAATCCAGACGGATTCGCCGGTCACCACGTGTTTTGAATTCATTGGGAGGCTCTTACTCATGCCTGACCTCCTGCGGGAAGCGCTTGAGGCGACGCGGGCTCGTGTTGGCGCTGAGGCTCATAGGTCAGACCGGCACCGGAGCTGACATCGATCAGCTGAACCGCGCCCAGCGTGCTCAGTTCCTCGCACAGAGCGATGCGTTGCGCGCGTTTTTGCGGCACATCATCGGGCGTGCAAAACAGTTTTTGGAGGCGCGACGCGGGTTTGGCCGCGACTTCCTCGGGTTCGAGCGCCATGACGAAGGTCGGATGCACGCCCGTGTTGGCACAGAACGACTTGACGTGGTCTAGCCACGCGCCTTTTTGCGGCGGCACCATGACGAAGCAGCGGCGCAAAGCCTGCTGCGGAATGGCACGAGCCTGTTCTTCCATCGTTTCGGCACCGTGTTCGCGGTGATTCACCGATTCAACGACGTCCCACAAGGCGTCTTTGGCATTCGTCGTCACGCGGTTCGCGCCGTCGGCACAAAAATGGAGCTCCGCATCGGTATCTTCCAGCGTCGAGAGGAACGCACGCGTCAAGGACGCGCTTGGCTCATCGTTTTGACTGGCGATAAAATAGACGAACATTTCCTGTTCTTCGACGATGGCCGGCTCGGGCGCGCGCACCAGCAGTTTGCGCGAACGGGCGAACACGCGCCACAGCACGTAACGCAACGGGTCACCCGCCTGATAACGACGCATTTCGACGAGCTCGCCCTTGGCTTCACCGGCCGGGTACGAGTAGCCTTCACCACTCGTGCGCGCCGAAAGCTGAATCGACTCAAAATGGCTCGTCGCGGGTTTGATCTCCGCAAAAAACGTCGTCGTGTGAGGAAACGTGATGGCAAACATCCCGAACAGATCGCGCACGGTCACCAGGTGTTCCACCGAAGTATAGCGTCCACGCACGCTCATTTTGGCCATTTCGTTATACCATGTGTGTGACGCGCGAAACGTCGAAGTGTACGGCGCCTCGGTCGTCTCGATCTCGACCTGAATGAACGGCAAATAAAACGGGCGATAAACGCGATAGCCGCTCTCGACGACCTGACCTGTTTCAAGCGCATCAAAGGCGCGTTCTTCACGATTAGCACGCACCGTCGCCAGGGCCACGATCAACGTTCCAAGGCACTCAAAAACGAAAATGACCGCCACCGCAGCCGCAAACCAAAGGACCGCAGCAAACAGGATCTGGTTCGAGTGCTTCGCGACTTCGCCAAACCAGACCAAATAAGCCAGACAGACAAATAACAGCCCCGACCACGTGATCGGAAAAAAGCCGCGAATTCGGCGAAATATCCGACGAATGTTGAACGGCCGCGCAGGTGCTGCGACTTCCTCGACCTGTCTGAGTTCAATCTTCTTTTGTGAATCCATAAAATCTTCCTAACGTCTGCATTACAAAAAATGCCGACCAATTTTATCTACATTGTCACATTCTCTCAACCATATTCCCTCGCGACCGGGTGGTTTGTGATTGATGAAACAGCGTAATCAGCGTAAAATTAAGCGTCTTGTTTGGCGCAGGCACGCCCGCGTCGCTTGATTTCACCATTCCCAATGAAAACTTAGTCTTTGCGCGGCACGCAAAGGAGTAAACCCGTGAAAAGTGTCGAATATTTCAGCTGTAAAAGCGATGTGACGATCCATGTCGAAGAAGACCAACGCATTCAAGTCTTTGTGAACGACCAGCCGGTTTCGGTCTCGACAGAACAGAGCGAGATCCTTGACTACTTGCTGCTCCGCCACCCGGAAGCCTCAGTCGACGAGATCCAGACTTACCTGATGGCACGCAAAGCCACGATGATCTCTGAAGCCCAGGTCAGAAGCCGACTTGGTGAACTCTGTGAACGAGACCTCGTCCTTCGTCAGAACCGCCCTGCCCGACTCAATATTCCGCACAAACTCGACCACACTTGTGAAATGTGCGGCTGCTCATGCCTCGCCCAACTCGTCGGACCGCTCAACGAGCATGAACTCAACAACGTCACGACGGCCCACGCGGAACTCCACGCCGAACACCAGGTGCCTCAGGGCGTCAACCCGATTATGAAAGGGCTGAAACCAGACGGCACATGTATGCATTTTCTGAATTTTCCAGGCAAACGCTGCCTTTTTTTGGGTGACGACAACCTGTGCAAGCTGCACGCCCGTTACGGCGCCATGCAAAAACCGGCAGCCTGTCGTCGTTTTCCGCACATCGCCATCGCGACGGAATCGGAGATCCGCGTCGGCATCAAGCCATATTGCTACGCGAACGCACGCGTTTGCCGCATTGAACCGGCTGACGGCGCCTACATCGACCAGTTTAAGGCTGAAAACGCCGAGTTTTTTGACAACCTCGTCGAAAGTGCGTCAATGCGCCCCATTCTGCGCAACGTGTCGCCGCTCGAAGCCGCTCAGGCCAAGCTGCAGGAAGTTCAGATCCTCGATTGGCTTGAAGATGCAGACATGCCCTGGTCACACTTTATGGCTCGTCTCATTGAAGAGCCCAAACGACCGCTCGAAAAACTTCCCAAAGCTTTTGTGACCGAACTCGGTAAACGCTTCAAAGCCTTTGCGCCGGCACTTCGCGCCGAAGTCGCAAAACTCGGTGACACAACGCACGCAAAACATTGTGCTGCGCTCTGCGATCAGCTCGAAAAGCCCCTCACGCGCACACCCGACCAGGCATCTGCCGACTTCATGAAGTTCGCGCGATACAGCCTTTTCAACGCGGTCTTTCTGCGTGAAACTTCGCGCTTCCCCTCACTCAGTCTCGGCACCTTCGCACTCAGCCTGGGCGTCATCGTCGCCATTCAGGATCCAGAACACGCGTCCGACCACCTCACTGCCTGGTTCCGCCTCTTCGCCCAAACGCCCGCGTTCATGCTCCTCTTCGATTCTCCAGACGCACTCGCCTCACTCTGCGAATTACTCAAAAACTAATATAAATATTAATTACGAAAAATTAATATAAAGTTTTTATAATTCCGAATTACGAATTCTACATTACGAAATATATATGAGTTCAGAAACCTACCTCTACCAGTCGATGTCCGATAATATGGCCGGAAAGTGGCTTCCCACGCTTCTGGTCTACTTCATCTGGACCATTCTCACGACCATCTTCACGCTTGGCTGCAGCATGATCCATCCTGTGGCCTCCTATATTTCCGCCTTCATTGCAGGTGGCTTTCTGCTCTACACCTTTTCGACCTTGCCGCTCGCCAATGTACGGCAACCCAATGCGCACGTTTTGGAACACGCCTTCGAGGCGTTCACCGACACCAAACGCATCATCATCATGAGCCTCCTCTTTGCGCTCATCGTGTTTGCAGCGGCTTTGTTGTGCACATTCTTTATTTTTGGTGCAACCGTCCTGTTCGCAGGCGCCGCCGGAAATAGTATCGTCAGTCTGTTTCTTTTCATCAGCATCGTCGGCGTCGGCATTCCGACAACCTTCATGCTCTCCATCTATTACAAGTACTGCCTCACCCCAAACTACTTGTATGATGACTCGAATTTGAGCGTTCTGGAAGCCTTCAAAACGTCCAAGAACGCCATGAACGGCTACAAACTCACCCTGTTCAAGAACCACGTCCCGATCTATCTGGTCTGGATTCTGTTATACATACTGCTCCACGTCGGCATTTTCACGTCCCTGGGCGGCGCTCAAGGCATGGTCGACACCTACGAAATGCTCGAACGCCACGAGGAACAGCAAAAGATCGCTGAGGCTGCCCAGGCTCAGGCCGATCTTGAGACTGCCAACGCCTATCTCAAAGCCCAAAAAGCAAGTCCCAAGGAACACATTCCGGCTTATGATCCCAACACGATGACGAAGGATGAGTACATTCGCCTGCTCAACTCCTACGGCCAGCGCGAAACCGTCCAGGATTCCAAAAAAGACCTCGCTGTTTTGGATCAGTTCATCAAAGCGACCGACAATATTTCTAAACAGGCGATCGCACCAACGCACCACGATGACGAGCTCATGGCGAACCTCAAACTTGCGATCCTCTGCGTCATTCTGTTCTGCATCTTCATGTTCTTCACGCTCCCACTCTATTGGGCCATTCAAAACGAGCTTTATTTGATGCTCGCAGACATGAATGACACCAAAAAAGACGCCATTGAGCGTGTCACACGCATGCAACAAGGACGACTGCCCGAACCCACGCCATCGGAGCCTACGCCGCCTAGCAACGCCCCACGCCCAACTGAACCGCGTCCCCAAACTCCGCCCGAACCCGTGGCACCCGCCCCCAAACGTGAACTGGGGGCCGGCCTCAACTTCGACTTTGGCGCGCCCTGTGCGCCTGAGCCATCCAGCGCGCGTTCGTCAAATTCAGCACTTCGACGTGCCCCATCTAATGAAGACCGGGAACTCGAAGAATTATCTAATCTCCCCATTCAAGGCGCCAGTTTGGATTCCATGGAGATCAATCCACTCGACTTTGGAGCCGATATCGAGCGAGCTTTGGAGGATGACAATAATAATCAAACGGTCCAATTCGGTAAACGTCACATGATGCCGTCTGACGAAGAGGCTCGAACGATGTTTAACTCTGGGACGATCACCAAAGTCCCACTGATCAACAAAACTCGTCCCGTTTCAGAAGATGCTCTGACGTCCATCCCACAAGAAACTGAACTTTTCTTCAATTTCGGAAATCGCGATTTCCAGGATCGATAGTCGTCGCCAATTACCATAATAAACAACGCCCATCGTCTTCACTCGCGCGCCCATAACGGCGCGCGAACTTTTCAAATCAAGACGATAAAACGTCTAGCTCAAAAACCATTCCATGAGCTTGAACGTTTTGAACGAATACGGCGGATAACGAAGCTTCATGTCAAACTTGTTCGTATTCCACAACGAACCCTTCATGTGACTAAAAGCCTGAAAACCAGCATATCCGTGGCTGCCGCCCTGACCACTCATGCCGACACCACCAAACGGAATGTAAACGTTCGACACGTGCATGAGTGCATCGTTATGCACAAAATTCCCCGACAAAACATGGTCATGCAGGTATTTCGCGTCACTTTTTTTGTCGCAAAAAACGTAGCAGGCGAGCGGCGTCGGATGACGTTTCACAAACTCACGCGCTTCGACACGTGGATCATTCGAATTCAGTGTGAGGATCGGCAAGATCGGTCCAAAGATCTCTTCTTGCATCAACGGGTGATCCGGATCAGACAAAGTGACGATCGTCGGCTCGATGTGCAACGTGGCTGCGTCGCTCTGACCACCTGTGACGATGTTTTCACCATGACCGAGCAAAGCGGTCAGCCGGTCAAAATGCCGTGAATTAATGATGTGCCCGACCGACGTCGGTTTGGGAAACTGACGCGCCAACGAGGTTTTGAACGCTTCGACGAATGGCTCAAGCAGAGCCTGCTCAACCAACACGTAATCAGGCGCCACACAGGTCTGACCCGTATTCGTGAATTTCGCAAAGATGATGCGATCAGCGACTGCCTGAATGTTTTTAACATCAAACACGATGGTCGGAGATTTTCCACCGAGTTCAAGAACATACGGCACGAGGTTTTCGGCTGCCGTCTTGGCAACGTGTTTGGCAATGCCCGTCCCACCTGTAAAAAACACAAAGTCGATCGGCTCGCGCAACAAAGACTGTGTGACATCCGCACCGCCCTCGTGCACAGAAATAGCTTTGGGATCAAGATAAGCCATGAGCTTTTTGGCGAGTAGTGCGCTTGTCGCAGGCGAATTCTCGCTGGGTTTGATGAGCGTCACATTACCAGCAGCGATGGACGCGATCAAAGGCGATAACGTCAACTGAAGCGGATAATTCCACGGACTGATGATCAACGCGATGCCACGCGGTTGAGCCGTCACCGCGCTCAACGATGGCAAAAGGAACAACGGCGTGCGTCGAAGCCCCATGCGCATCCACGACGACAAATGGCTCAAAGCATATTTCGCTTCGTGGATCACAAAGCCAATTTCGGTCAAATACGCCTCACGGGCATTTTTACCGAGATCCTCGAACAACGCCTGTTCAAACAAATCGCGCTCATTTTTGAGCATGCGGATCAGCGCCTTCAATTGTTGTTTTCGCCAATCAACCGACAACGTCACATCGCTGTCGAAATATTCACGCAAATTTCTCGTTGCTTCGAGCATCGTAATTTCTCCGGCGCTTTGATAATAAGCATTAACGCTTTACAGGTTTAACATCGGGACGCATGCCATAGATCGGTTTGGGCACCCCGTAGAGCGCGCGAATTGCGCCATCCTTGGGCTTGATCAATTTTGCCTTCTTTCCATTAACATTCTTATCTTCATAAGGCTCATCGTCGTCACCGTCGTCACCATTTTCTTCGGCTTCACCCTTTTTGTAGTCGTTGATGGTCTCATCCGTCGACAGCTCGTGATCATCCGCAACGCTGTTTTCGGCACCAGTTTCAGGCTGTAACACGACGCCCGGCACTTCGGCCTTCGGATCCGCATCTGGCACTGGCTCGATCGCGTCTATAGGGCCATAGATCGCAACGGGCGGTTCAGCGTCGTTAACTTCAGGCAACGGCTCACCCACGTCACTGCCTTCGGGCGCTTCCACGGCTGTTTTTTCGCTCTCAGGCGCCTGCTCCGGCTCGGCTTCGGGCGCAAGACCAAATGCCTCAGGCGGTCCATACACGCATCCGACAGACGCAGTTTTGTCGCACCCCACCATACAAAGCGAACTGATCGAGCTCACGACCAAACTGACCAAACGTCCAAATTTTCTCATATTCAGGCACTCCATTGAAAAAAAAACCGCTCCCCAACAGGGAGCGGTTCAACATAGCGATTTATAACTTAGAACTCAATGCCAATCCCAACATGGAAAGTAGCTTTATCGGTCAGGTCAAACGCGTTGCCAGCATAAAAATTGTTGATATTGGCGTAAACAAATTCCGCAAAGAGGTAGGAGTTATTCACGCCCCACTCGACGTCAAACGATTTAGCCATGGACGGAGCGAACCAGTCGAGGACGAGCGCCAGACCAGCCATGACGTGAAAACCGAACGTACCGCCATACCCTTTGGCTTCGCCATCCGTTGAAACCTCGCCGTCACCGCCTTTATTCCAATAGACGTAGTAGTCAAAACCAGCTTTGGCGTAAAGCGTGATGGGGAAACTAAATCGCTGCCACAAATAGTCGAAGCGATAGATCAACGACAGACGAAGCGGCAACCAGTGAAGTTTTTCTTCATCGACGGTGGTCTCGCCGCTGTCATCAACGGCATGCCCGGAAATATTGCCATAAGCCAGGTGAAAACCAAGACCGAGCGATCCAACACCGCGCCAGAATTGCCAATCGTATTCAGCCTCGACGACAAAACCATTTTTGTCCTTAAAGTGCTCGGCAAACGCATTCCCAAGATTGTCGGGCGTATACATACCGCCCTTAATCTCGAACATCATGTTGACGGGCGAATCATCGGTCGGATCAGCGTAAGCGTTGTTCGGTGCTGCACAAAGCGCAGCCGCAGCCAATAAGATAGCCGCAGTCGTGGATTTCGTCGCGGCAGAGAGAGCAGTTTGTTTTTTCACGGCACGATTTTTACGGGCTCGACGGATCAACAGAGCGAGTCCGAAGCAGAAAACTAGGAAAATCCCACCAAGAGCGATCGGCGCGTTCAACGCGAGATACGCCATACCATAAAGCGGCCAGAGCATCGTTCGCGTAATGGCACGCGCGGTCGGGTGCTGACCAATAAAGTAGGCTAGCGGTGGGCTCAAACGATAATATGTATCAATAAAGGCGCGACCAGGCGCCGACTTTTTCAAGATGTCATCACGGAACTGACGAAGAAGAGCCACATGAGGTTCTTGCGTCGAACCCCAAGCAGCCGTGGCGATGAAGCAGAAACCACCGTCAACGTCCGCATTCTCTTCGCGATAAGATTCCCAAAAATCCTTACTCGCCACGGTCGTTGCCTCGGTCGTTCCACTCAAAAGGCTTTCATTGCCAAATTCATCGATCGCCGTCACACCAACGACATAGCTCGTATTTTCTTTGATATCGTCTTTCAGGGTCACACCAGATTTGGCGACCTGAACCGATTTGGCGCTCACATTTTCAGGTGCCGCTCCATCGGAAAGCGACGAATCCTCACCTGAAACTTCGTAGTAAACGTTGTATTTGCTGATACCACTGACGTCATCCCACGACAACTTGATCGAGGAACCACCAACTTCAACTTCAGGTGCCGAAGGAGATTCCGGACGTTTCGTGCGAAAATCGAGCGTATACGTCACCGTGTAGATATTGTCGCCACCCGCGTTCGGATCGTTGACGATGAGGTACAAATAAGCCGATTCAGAAAGGTTCGCGCATGATTCAGCGTCTTTTGCTGAACTCAGGCTGTCGACATTCAATTCGACGGGGATCTGCTTGGTTGCAGCCGTCAATGCCTGATTATTTTTGATGTTTTTGCAGGTATCACTGGTCTCGTTTTCGAGTTTTTTACTGCTACAAGCCTCGTTGCCGATCGCGTATTTAATGGAATAAACCGCATTCTCAGAAGGCGTGGCGTCGCCAAGCGAAAACGTGACCGTGATCTTACCGCTCGACAGATCGAAAAGCGAATAACAGCGACCAATATTGAACTGCAATTTCTTGTCGCTGTCGTATTCACTCTGATTCAGCGAGCTGGCCGCTGTCCAGCTAGATTCGCTCGTATTGGCCTGAGCGAGATTGGGCAGACCGAGCCCCATCGTCAATAATGCGGCAGCACCCAGTGTTGCTAAACTATATTTCATGATTGAATCCTTCCATGATTCCAGGCCGCGCAGGCAATCTGCACAGCATTCAACGCAGCCCCTTTTAACAGGTTATCGCTCACGACCCAAAAGATTAGACCTTGGTCGACGGTATCTTTGCGGACGCGCCCAACAAGCGTCTCAAAACGGCCTTCTCCCTGAACTGAGGTGGGATATTGCGACGGATCGTTCATATCGGTGACGCGAAGACCTTCCATTTTATTGAGAATGTCATTCGCTTCAGCAACAGAAACGTCGCGACGAGTGCAGACGTGAACGACTTCGCTGTGGCTTCGGGCCACAGGCACGCGAACGCACGTCGCAGAGACTTTTAAGTCCGGACGACGCAAAATTTTCTGCGTTTCGTTCATCATCTTATGTTCTTCTTCGGTATAACCATCCGCTTCGATCGCGCCAATTTGAGGCACAACATCAAACGCGATGGTACGTGCATGCACGGCGGAACGTTCGGGACGATGGCCGTCCAACGCCGCGCGCGTCTCTTCGTAAAGCGCGTTAATGCCCTTCTGACCGGCGCCGCTGCATGACTGATAGGTCGTCACGCGAACGCTGTCGATGCCGACGGCTTGGTCGAGCGCGTGAAGCGCCAAAACCATCTGAATCGTCGAGCAGTTCGGGTTCGCAATAATGCTCGGACGAAATTCGATCAGATCACCATTCACTTCGGGAACAACGAGCGCTTTGTCCGCATCCATGCGAAATGCAGACGTATTATCGATGACCAGCGCGCCTGCCGCGACCGCTTTCGGCGCATACTGAAGCGATACGCTCTTGCCGGCACTAAAAAGCGCGATATCGACACCCTTAAAATCGTAGCTCTCGGCATCCTGAACGATACATTCGCCCCACGCCGTCTCGACTTTCTTTCCCGCCGAACGCGATGAAGCCACAAGATCAAGTTGACCGACCGGAAAATGCAACGCATCAAGGCAGTGGATCATCTCACAACCCACAGCCCCCGTCGCTCCGATCACGGCTACATGTGCTTTTCGTTCTATCATGCTGAAATCTACTCCTCCCCCAAAAATGCGCTCTATTATCACGAGACACGCGTCATTGCACGTGAATCAACGCAAAAACGCGCATTTTTATTGTCGGTTTTTTTGCCAAAAACGCAAGTATTTGGGGATAGCCCACACGATCACCGCATAAAACCAAAAAAAGCCTCATGCACCACCATGCATGAGGCTCACGATTTGAAATCCGACCGCACTAACCAAGGGTATAGGCCGCCACCATATCGGTATCGACCGCCCAGTCACCGTCAAGTTTCTGATTCAAAATGATGACGAGACGCTTGGAATCCGGCGTCCAGAACGCGCTTTTGATGCTGATCGCCGCCGCTTTTTTCTTGTCCGGACTCATAAAGATCGTCGCATATCCCAGCGTCATGCTCTGACCACCGGCCGAAAGCGTGAGCTGCAGATTTTCACCAATGACCATGCCGCCGAGCTGCCAACCGGCAGGCGATGCCATACCTTCCGCATAATTCGCCTGAATCCCAAACGGCGCGACTTCTTTCGACTGCAACGCCTTGGCCAGCGAAACGCCGTTCAGCGGATACACGAGAGATGGACCTTTGCCGCCGATCTTATATATGACAAGCGACTGACCCGCCAGCTTGCTCCCCTGAACCACCGCGTAAAAATCGGGATTCACACCAAAACCAACGAACTGGATCGTCACCTTATCCGTATCCTGAGCCTGCACTTCAGACGGCGCAGTCATCACCCCCGCACCCAAAACTGCAAACGAAGCCACAACAGCAAAAATGAAGCGTACCAACGTGTGTTTCATAGCTTTATCTCCTTAAAAAGGCCCCATCGGTACAAACCGCCTCAGGGCAGACGACCGCTTTTTAGCAAATTTAAGACCAAGTAAAATATCGAATCGTTTTAGCGTTTTGAGGGGGAAGTCTCCCCCTACGCGGCTATTGGCTTTGCCAATACGCCGCTACCCCTTCGTCTGGCAGAGCCCTCAACGAAGTGTCGCAACGTTTCAACCGGCAGAACCGCACCTCGTGATCAAACGAACCGCAGTTCCCATTTAATATGTAAATGTTCTTGAGACCGAGATCGTGTCGCCAGCACCGAACTGCCACGAAGCCTGTTTGGATTTCAGGCAGTTCATCAGAGGCTCTGAGGTCTTGGGCGTCATATCAAAACGCGTCACCGAGCCGTCCGCCGCAACGTCAACTTTGAGGGTAATTTTGCCCTCCTGGTTGTCCTGCGTTTTCATAAGGCGTCGCTGACAAGCATCCAATGACGGCTTGATAGATTTCCAACCGACTTCTGCACGATCCGGCACATTTGGCAGAGCCGGCGAATCGTTTGGCACTTCCACCGCGTCCGCGCCCTCATTGAGCGGCGAACGAGTTGCTCGACGCGACGGCTTTTTGGCTGGTGCCGCAGCGGGTTCGGCCGCGATCACTTCGATGTCAACGGGCTCATCCGTCGTCTGAGCTACGCGCTTCACGGCGCTCGTATCGAGCTTTGTGCCACCGGGGCCAACGATCTTTGCCTGTTCAAAACCGCGGTCGTTCGACGGCGCAGCGTGCTGCGAATCATTTTTGGACATGACAAAGTAAAGGATCGCAATGATCGCGATCAAAATGATCACAACCACGCCGATCTTCATGGAACGTTTTTTCTGATCGAGCTTATTCTGCTGTTCGATCTCGCTCAGCAACGAATCCTCGGCATCCGTCGCAGCCATCCCATTCTTATCCGCTGTTTGGAGCGGCTCAGCTACGTCCAAAGCCGCCACACTGGCTATTTCAGCCTCGTTCGAAGCACTTTCAAGATGTTCTTCTTCGAGATCGATCGCGCCAAGCAATTCGGCACTCTCAGAAGCCTCGTCGACCTGATCAGCAGAAGCCTGCGAAGCATCCGTCGTACTGCCGACCGTCACTTCATTGGTTTCAGCGCCTGAACTCGCGCCGTCGTCGGCGGCATTTAACTCGTTTGCCTCATCATCCAAGTCGATCGCCTCAAGTTCACTGGCATTATCCGCCTCGTTTTCGACGTTGACGACATTGTTATCGGCCGTCACAGCCATCGTCAGAGCATTCACAACTTTGTTTTCGGCCGTCACACTCGGCGTGTTGGCGCTTATGACTTTGTTTTCGGCCGTCACAGCCGTTGCCAAAGCATTCACAACTTTGTTTTCGGCCGTCACTGAGGTTACCGCTTTCGACGCGTTTTCAACCACGGGCTGATCCGCCACACCAGCTGAAACTTCAGGCATATCGCCAACACTCGCCTCGTCGATATCAAGGTCGATCGCCGACAGATCAACCGAATTCCCAGACTGAACCAACGAGTTTTCAGCCAGGAGCTTCAACCCTAACGACGGACGATCGATCTTATCCAGACCGATCTTGGGCGTTTCAAATTTGAGCGCTTCGTCAAGTTCCTGCTTGGCATCGGTCATGTCGTCCACCACAGGACTGACCGACGAGTTTGAGATCTCGACCGTCGGCAACTCGGTGGAGTCGGTCACACCGATGTTGGGCGTCGTACTAGCCAACACTTCCGCCAGACGCGTTTGGGCTGGTTTGAGTGAGTCCACACTGCCCAAACCTGTGGATGGCGACGAAGGCTTCTTGAGCAAAGAAATCAGCGAAGGCGAACCCAATGGCGCAGGTTTTACAGGGGCTTTGAGCGCCGCAGACACTGGACTGAGCGCCATCGGCGTGGCCGGCTTCGAACCAAACAACGACGCAATACCGGGCGATGCGCTCGTCGCAGGCTTGAATGCCTCAATGCGCTTGGGCGGTTCAAACGAAGACGAACTGTTCGACTTGGGAATGGGTTTGAGCGCACTTACACTCGGAAACGGCTTTTTAACGCGTTCCTGCTGGCCGTTGATCTCAAGACGCAGGTCAGGCACGGCATCCAACGACTGAAAGGACTGCCCCTGTCTAAACGGATGATTCGTCATGCGCGTCGATTCGTCACTCGACACCTCAGGCTCAATGGTCAACACACCACATGCCGACTCATCACGGCTATTCACACGCCCGTCTTCCGCAACCGGAATCGCAGGATGGGTCGGCACTTCTTCGGCAACAAGCGGCGGAATGCCCGTCAGCGTTTCGGTCTTTGAGTCCAGTCGCTGATCGTCAAGCCGCGCGGACAAAGGACGCCCCAAAAGGCGCGACTTGAGCGCTTTCACATTCGGAGACGATATCTTCGCATTTTGTTGCGAATTAAACGAAGACACAGGCGCGGTAAACGGCGCGGCCATCTTTGGCGGCGGCGGCGGCGTCTGGATCGCCGTCGAAAAGGGTTCAACCTGAACCAGCGGCTTCCAAGCCCCCAACGAGCGGTGCCACACATAACACTGTTCCGCCACCGGATTCACTTGCGGCGACTGGATCTTTTCGATCAGCTCTTCCGGCGTAAATGGGCCAAAACTCTCACCGTTATGCGAATAATACCAACCCGGCGTCTCAGCATTTGCCTTACGCGGCGTGTTGATCGCCGACGTCTTCCATTTACTCTGTTTCTCAGCACCTGACGCGTCTTCATCCACTCGCATCGTGATCACTTCACCGCATTTACGACAGGTCAAACGCACCGTCCGGCTGACAATCTTGTCGTCTGAAATGAAATACTTCGCCTGGCACTTTTCACAAACAATTCGCATGGTTCAACACCATCACTTTCTACGCAAATCCACGCATTGACACGGATCCACGAACTCATCCACAAATTTTCTGAGGTCTCAGACAAAAGACACACTTGTGGATTTTAGCACAGTCGACGATGGTCTGACAACGAAAGCCCGACAAAAGCGATCACATAATGTTAGAACTGTAACCACATAATGTCCCAAACAAGTGGAGACGTGCGGTCTGCACGTCTCCACTTGCCTCATCCATGACTAGCGCGCAAACTCGGCGCCCCAGTAATAACCATCCACGAGATCATTCGAAGCATTAAACATTTCCCAACCTGCATTGGTCGGACAAACGTAGGTCTCACCACCAAACGAGTACGTAAAGGCGCACTCGTATTTGCCGTCGAGTTCACTCGTATCGACCATGTATTCGAGGTGGTCTTTGTTTCCATCGAAGTAGAGATTCTGATCTGCCGTTTTCACGACTTCCCATTCCGAGATCTTCATCGAAAAACTATCGTCGGCTTTGTGCTTGGTACAGCGCACGACGGCGTCCACGATCGCAGGCGAAGTCCCCCCATTGTCACCCATGTAGATCTCGCTGTAGATGCTGTCTTCAGCGGGGTTGACGTTGGTAAGCTGACACCAGGTCGGCTTCTTGGCGGCATCAAACGCTTTGATCGTCATGGAACGAGTCTGTTCTTCGGTGAGTTTGAGTGTATTGGTAATGAGAATCGGTGCGCCGCCGTCCTGAGTTTCGCTGACACGCGGCAGGCACGCGTAACTGCGGTTGCCGATATCGAAGATGAACGTGCAGGCGTACTTCCCTTCGTCGCCGTGGAACGCGTACGAGCGATATTCCGTATTCGGCGTGCAGTCCTTGCAATCGCGATTATAACGAGCTGAAGCCGAATGCCAGGTCTCGACGGGCTTGCTGAGATCACCACAAGCCATACGTGCCTGAACGCTATCCATGTTGAGCGGTGCTTCGATCAGAATACGGCCATAGCCTTGGTTCATCGAGTCATCAACGTGCTGGAAATTGCACCATGTCATGGGCTCCAAACACTTCGCTTGACCATCTTTGGCATCGCAAAGTGAGGCGAGTCCACAATCTTCGCCAGCCTGATAAGCGTAGTTGACGCATTTTTGGATGACCGAGCCAACGCAGGTCATTTCGTCGCCAAAACAGTCAGATTTGGCGCACTGGTGGCTCGTTTCGTCACAATGTTGGCTTTTATTGCACGCGGTCGTTTTCCACTTGCCATTTTCGCAAACGCTTGCCCCTGCTTCAGTGCATTTGGCATCGCCAGCCTTACATTCGTCACATTGTTTCAACGTCGCATTACAAGTTTTGGACTTGCTGCAAACCTGAGCCGTCTGCCACTTACCCGAAACGCATTTCTGAAGCTCGTTATCGGTCGTGCATTGATAGCTGTCGCCAGAGCAATCCGGCGCGTCCGGTTTTTTGCAAACCCCAGCCGTTGCATCACAAAGATCGGCTGAATCGCACGTCGCCTTGTTTTTCCATTCACCGTTATCGCACCAGACCAACTCATTACTCGTGCACCGAATTTCTCCCGAAGAACACACGTCGCACCGGCGAGCATCCATGTTACACGACTTGGCATCGGCACACTCGGCTTTTTTGCTCCAATGACCGTCGATGCATTCCACCAGGGTTTTATCATTGCACCCGTAATAGCCCGAAACACACTCGTCGCAAACGCCTTTTTGGGCGTTACAACTGGCCTGTGAATCGCATTTCACCGAGTCTTTCCAAGCATTGCCTTCGCATTTTTGCAACATACCCGACGAAGCAACGCACTGGAAACTACCTTCGTCACAGATTTTTGCAACGCATGCCGCCTTGTTGTCACCCGTGGTCTGACAGAGTTGATTATTTTTGTCACAATCTTCGATGGCTTCAAAGCGCGACTTGTCGATGCATTTTTCGACTTTTCCATTGTTGCAGCGCAGATCACCGTCATTACAGGTAATGGCTTTACAAGTGTTGTCGCTGCACATTTTTTCGGAGCCACAAGCTTCGGTCTGTTTCCAGGAGTTTTCGAGGCAGGTCTCGACCGCGTTGTTATTGCAACGCATTGCGTTTTCAGTACAAGTGCGTTCGACACAGTCTTTTTGAGCCGCGTTACAGATCTTATCGTCCAAACAGGACGTTTCAACCCAGGCATTATTGGTGCACACACGCTTTGTCGACGCGTCTTTGCATTCAACCGCGTATTCTTCGCAGACCCGTTCGACACAAGACGCCGATTCGCCGCTCACGGTACAAAGTTTGTCATTGCATGGCGTGGTTTGTTTTTCATCGCCAACGCACTGCACGACCGCGTTGTTATCGCAATACGGCTTGACGGTGCATGGCTCTTTCGTCGGCTTGTCATCGCCACCAGTCGGCTTGTCGTCGCCACCAGTCGGCTTGTCGTCGCCGCCACCGATCTCGGAATTATTGACACATGTGCCGAGCGTATCGCTGCACGTTTGCTTATTCGTGCAGTAGCTCATGTAATTCCATTGACCATCAAAACACTGACTCAAAACGTTGCTTTCACATTTAAAAGCACCGTTTTCGCATTCTTTAACGGTTCCGGAATCCGCACAGGACATCATCATTAGCATTGCTGACGCACAAAGTCCGAACAAAACTTTCTTTTCCATGTTAAACTCCTGGTGAATGCGGTTAACTCCGCGTGCAGGCGCCTTTTACCCCATAGGCGTATGTTTTCAAGGGACATTTTAAGAAAAACTTTATTTTAGAGGAGGATGCATGAAAACACTGACGATCGCCCTGGTTGCGCATGACAACCGCAAAGCTGATATGATCGACTGGGCCATTGACAATGCCCAATTCCTTTCTGGTCACAAACTCGTTTGCACGGGCACGACGGGGACGTTGATCCGCGAGGCTTTTGCCGCCAAAGGTCTGTGCTGTGACATCACGTGTATGCATTCCGGGCCGATGGGCGGCGACACGGAGATCGCCGCGATGGTCGTGCGCAAAGAAATCGACCTGGCCATTTTCCTGATCGATGACCTGAACCCCCAACCGCACGAAGCCGACATTCAGATGCTTTTACGCCAGTGCCGCGTCCACAACGTGCCGATCGCGTGCAACCGTTACAGCGCGGATCTTATGATCACGAGTCAGCTTTGGTGCGACGACTGTTACAAACCGATCGAGCAGAAGTATCGTCCGTTTGACCGAGCCGCGTTTGAAGCCAACAAACATTGATCAACGGCAAACAGCCATGGGCGTCGCAGACGCCCCAATACAAAAACGGGCGGCGTATCGAGCAAAGCGAGATAGCCGCACGGCGCGGGCGTATCGCAGAGACAGCCGGAACGGCTGGATCAAGATAGCTCGCGCAAAAATATACTATGAGTTATTAGTGGATAGTAGCTAGGAATAGAGGGAAGTGGCAAGTGGGAAGTGAGAAGTGAGAAGTG
>JAZUKH010000069.1:0-35154 GCA_045643185.1 Myxococcota bacterium
ACCGCAACTGGGTTCGCCGCTCGAAAAAACGCCGATGCTCGACGATTGCCGAGACAACCACAACATCGCCGCGTGCGGTGCCGTCATCGCCACGACCCAAAGCGAAGCCTGGACACCGTCGTTACAGCCCAAAAAGGTCATTCCCAGCTTGTCGCTCGAACTCATTCTGGGCTGGATATTCTTCCCGATCGCGTTTCTCATGGGCGTACCGGTCCAGGACTGCTTCCTGGTCGGTCAGCTGCTCGGCGAAAAGATGGGCCTGAACGAATTCGTCGCCTACCTGCACCTGTCAAACGTACTCGACCAGTTGTCATACCGCGCCATCGTCATTTCGACCTACGCGCTGTGCGGCTTCGCCAACTTCGGCTCGATCGCCATCCAGATCGGCGGGATCGGCGCGATGGCCCCGCACCGGCGCTCTGACCTTGCCAAACTCGGCATGAAGGCCATGATCGCCGGCGCCATCGTCACATTCCTGACAGCCACCATCGCAGGTGCCCTGATCTAACGTGTTCTTCATGTTCTGACACGCTCTCAAGCCACGTTTTCATAAACGTGGCTTTTTTTTTCGCACCAACCAGCCACTTATCGGTTAAACTAGATCGGTTTTGTCTGTCCCCCTTGGTATGGTTGAGGAGCGTTTGAACCCCATGATAAAACTGCGAAAATCTACTTTGCTTTGTCTATTCGGCCTGTTACTGCTGAGCCCGACGCTATTTTCTTGCGCGTCGAGCGTCGTCCAGGTCAAACAGTCGGAAGCCTCGTTCGACCTCTTCGTCGACGTCGAGCCCAAAGACGCCATCATTCTGATCGACGACGTCGTGTATGGCACGGGCAACAACACCGCCGAAACGCCGCTGCACGTCACGGCTGGCACAAAACGCGTTGAGATACGCCACGCGGGCTATCATCCGTTCCGAACCACGCTCGAATATATTCAACCCGGCGAAGTGTACACGCTCTCGACCCACCTGATCCAATCGGAGTTCTAGCGATGCCCAAACCTCAACCGACGCCAGAATACACCCCGCAGATTCCCAGCAATGAACAAGCCGAAAAGTCGCTCCTGGGCAGCATTCTGCTCGACAACTCGACGCTGTCGCTCGCAAACGACATATTGCGTCCAGAAGACTTCTATTACGAGCTGAACCGCGAGATCTGGCGCGCGATGCTGAGGCTTTACGACCAAAACATCACGATCGACGTGGCGACGCTGACCGCACAGATCGGCCAGTTCAAGCTCTTCGAAGACCGCGGCGGCGCGCTCTACCTCATGGAGCTGGAATCCAACCTGCCGTCAGCGACCAACATTCGACACTACGCCGAACTCATCAAAAATGCGTCACAGCTCAGAAGCGTCATCGAGATCGCCGACCGAGCCAAAATGAAAGCGCAAAGCCCCGTGATGGACGTCACGGCGTTCATCACCGAGCTCAACAAGGACGTCTTTGACCTGACACTTCGCGACGCAGCCAAGCCCTACTTCTCGATGAAAGAAGTCCTCCAGTCGACCTTCGAAATTCTGGAAGACCTAAACAACAACGAAACAGGCAGCGCTGCCGGTGTCAGCACAGGCTTCATCGACCTCGACGCCAAACTCGCCGGCTTTCGCCCAGGCACACTGACCATTCTGGCAGCCCGACCAGCCATGGGCAAAACGGCATTGGCACTGAACTTTTTGACCAACGCGGCCATCGACAACCACGTACCGGCAGCCTTCTTCTCGCTCGAAATGACCAAAGAAGAGCTCGGTAACCGTATTCTCTCGTCCCGCGCCCAGATCGAGGGCGATCACCTGCGACGTGGCACATTGTCGAACGAAGAGTGGAACAAACTGCTCGAAACGATGAAACAGCTCAACACCTCGGCCATCTTCGTCGATGAAACACCAGGTCTCGACATCACACGATTTTCGGCCAAGGCTCGACGACTCAAAGAAGAACAAAAGATCGGCCTGATCGTCATCGACTACCTTCAGCTCATGCACGGCAGTGTCTCAAATCCAAACTCCCGTGAACAGGAGATCTCCGAGATCAGCCGCACCCTCAAAGGCCTTTCCAAAGAACTCAAAATTCCCATCGTGGCACTTGCACAGCTCAACCGTGGCGTCGAAGCGCGTGAAGATAAACGCCCGATGCTCTCCGACCTTCGTGAATCTGGTGCTATCGAACAGGATGCTGACGTCATCATGTTCATCTATCGCGACGACTACTATCACAAAGACTCCGCCGAAAAAGGCGTCTCTGAAGTTATCGTCGCCAAGCAGCGTGCCGGCGCCACGGGCACGATCAAGCTCAAATGGTACGGTCAGTACACGCTTTTCCAAAACCTGGCGCGCGACGCCGACGTAACGTACTGACGAGACTTAGCGCTTCAAACCAAGGCGTTCCACCTGATCGCCCTGCAATACGACGTGATCTTCTTCCACGCTGCCGCCAACGCCCAGTGTGGTCTTCATCTTTTTGAGCCACGCCGTGAGCGCCGCCTCGTCGGGCGTACCAGCAAAAGACACGACGGTGACAGTCTTGCCGCCACGATGCGCACGTTCGATCCGGGCACTTTTGGCCACGGGCAAACTCGCCGATACTTTGGTCACAGACGGCGCCGGCGCGTCTGCTGAGGCACGCGCCGCGCTTTCCGGCTTTTGAAGCGCGGCAAACGGGTTAGAAAAACTCACATCCTCGTTTTGCCAACGCGCTTGCTTAGCCATGTTTTTTCACTTCAAGATGACGGAAGGATTCAAAACCTTCAGACTGCGTTTCGACCGACGAATCCGCATTCAAAAGCAGATGCAAAGCACGACGATCCACATTGTCCATGCCGTAGATCTGAACTTTTTCGACACCGGCTTCCACTTTGTTGTGAAGGTCACGAGCAATGCCCTCAAGCTGATGAACACGCGTCAAACGATAGCCATTCACATCGATATCAAAACGCGTTTCACAACCAAGCGTAAAACGAGCACGCTTCACCAACCACGACAACGCATTGATCACTTCCGCACTGCGCGCCGGTGACAGGTCTTTCACGTCATCGCCGACCACATCAAAAACCACTGTATTATCAATGATTTCCGTGTACACCTCGGCTTCATACCCCATCAAAGAAAGCATGTCCGTCAAAAAGTCCGCCGCACGATCGATCACATCGCCGTCGTAATCTTCGTAAAGATAATCCATAGCCATTGAAATTTCCTTCTTCAAAAAAGCTGTCTTAAAAAACAGCTAGGCAAAATTGAACACGAAATTTTACGTTATAAGCCAATTTGACGCAAGTATTTCTCCATTTCCAGTCCCAAAATCCACCACTTATACGCGCGCTTACTCGCCTGCCGACCTCAAAAAAAAGAATGCGTCCCACACAAACAAAGGCTAAAATTCCGTCAGATCAAAATGCCGTTGCGACAATGGATGATTTTGGTTTTGAGGGGGAAGTTTCCCCCTACGCGGCTATTTCCTTCGGAAATACGCCGCTACCCCTTCGCCTGGCAGGGCCCTTTTCCAGGCGTATGCGCAAACGTCAAGTCAAACATGCCCATCCACGTGCTTTCCAGGCGTATGCGCCATCGTTAGGAGTTGTCATGTCTAAAAACGAGCTGTTTCTTTTCGACGCGCTGAGCGCCTTTGGTCTGGCCATGCTCAACCGGGTCCCCCGCGAATACCACGTCGCTGCCTGGACCAGCAAAGCGATGCTGCAGACTCAGCGCCTTCCCCAAAACCTTGAGATCCACCACGTCGCGATGGACGCGCTCAACGGATTGGCAAGCGAAGCAGCTAAGGCGACACACGTGGTCATTGTGCTCGACGCATTTTATAAACGAACAGACAAGGTCAACCTGGCGCTGCTTTCCGACGCGATCCGAAAAATGTACGACGCCTGCGACGACGACCACACGCGCGCATTCGTCTTCGTTTCAACAGGTGCCGTCTATAAAGATAGTGTGTTTCCCGCCGACGAAAACGCCGCGGTCGTCGAAAAAAACGATGTGACACGCACGGCCCTGGAAATCGAGCATTACCTGGAAAACGCGTCGGCGGATCGTGCGCTCAAACCCTTGATCCTGCGCGCCGCAACGCCTTATGGCCCCATGTGCGCCTCCACACCCTACGCGCTCTTTCAACAGGCAACCGTGCTCTCGACGCTACGAACCACAGTCCCACGCTTTTACAAAGGCCCGATCTGCCCGCTCGTCCACGTCGACGACGTCGCGGCTGCCATTTATTACCTCATGGCACTCAAAAGAACACTCGAACTGCGCTACAACCTGGCTGATCAGGAAGCCATGAACCTCGGCGAGATGTTCGCCGTCGTGCGTCAGACAACCGAGATTCCGGAATACACGAGGATCGTGCTGCCACACGTCGCCTCTTTTCCGTGGCTCATCCGCATTCTACAAAAGTTTCGTTATTTCGACACGCTCGACGAACTGACGAACCGCATCTGGAAACAAGTCGCCTACGGCTACGCCATCGACCAGACGCCCTCCCCCAGTCTCTCCGACTTTTTGTGCGCGACCTCCTGTCCAAAACTTTCAACCAAACGACTCGCCGATACCGGCTTTGAATTCGAACATCCATCGTTTCGAACTTCAGCCAAGGCTTTTTACAACAAGCTGTGTGAAGATCACTGGATCCCCGACCTGTCGCAGCCGCCCTGCCGTCAAGATGCCCTCTTCAACCGAGTGTATTTTTGGCAAAGTTGGAAAGGCTTTTTGATCGATCAGGAAAATCCCAACACCTCGTTGACGCTCGAGTTGGGCATCGACAACGACATGCCGATCTGGGCGACACACAGTTTCTCGCAGGCACCGCTTCGCGGTACGCTCACGATCGGTGATCGCTCGCCGATCCCGATCGAAGGCAATCGACAAGTGCGTCACCTCATCGACGTCTGTTCGCTCGCCACGGCCTCGTTCCACATCCAGATCGCTGAACGCGACCTGACGTTCAAACCCATTCCCGGCGGCGAACATGGCCTGGCACCTTACCAAAAGTTTTCACTCGTCGACGCTGACGGACGCGTGCGATTCACGGGCAAGCTCACACTCGACATCACGCCCACGACCGTACTCAAAAGTCTCAAAACGGTCAACTTCGGTGTCCATCCGCACGCCTAACGATCTGATCCGGTTTTTTCGTCTTCAATTTTTACTTACATACAAAATGCGCTAAAATAAAGTCAGTGTCTTTAGCGAAGTCATGCCTGTGACTTCGCATTAACTTTTTTGTCTTAAGGAGAATGACAAACATGAAATTCGACAAACGTTCCTGGATTATCGCTGCACTCGTTGCTGGTCTTAGCTTTGGCATGGTCGCCTGCGGTGACGACGATGACAAAGATGACAATGACAAAGATGACAAAGGTCAGCAGGAAGAACTTTGCGGTAACGGCAAGATCGATGCCGACGAAGTTTGCGATACCGGTGCGAACAAACAGGGCGGCGATGACGACGACGTGATGGCTAACGACGCTTCCTGCCAGATGTATGGCGAATCCAGCTCGACCGACAAAGGCAAGACCTGGGTCGACGGCGGCAAACCCAAATGCGCCAACGACTGCAAGGGCTTCAAAAAAGGCACCTGTATGACCACGCAGGAACAGGAAGCCCTCAATAGCGAAGGCGTCAACGGTATCGCCACGTGCGGCTCCACTCTCGCGATCGCCGATAACAAAGCCACCGCAACCGTGACTTACGCTCTTGGCACGACCACGCAGGACAGCGGCGTCAAAGCTGGTATCGTCTGCGGTAACGCCGACCTCGCCGTCGCGTCCGCCGTCGCCGGTACCACGCTCATCGATGCCGCCAGCGGCAAAGCCACGCTCTCTGCTGACCTCACGGCCGGCTCCGGCATCTGCTTCGTCGTCGTTCAGGCCAAAGACAAACCTGCCGTCGTTTGCCCGCTCGAAAATGGCGTGCCCGCCAAAGCCAGTGGCAGCGCCACCGAACTCAAAAACTCCACCGTCACCTACACGATCGCTGCCGATGCTGACGTCATCGCTTCATGGAACGACTTCTCCCTCAACGACATGAATACCAAAATCGTTGGTGATGGCATCAAAGCCCAGGCCGGTTCCGATGTTGACGCCAGCCTCAAACTCGTCATCATCGACGATAGCAATGTCGAAAAACTCAACATCAAAGTTGGTCAGTCTGCGGATAGCAGCAACAAAGCCCTCCAGGTCGGCCCCAAATCTGGTAAAGATCCTGTCTTCCCGACCGCCAAGACCCTCGATGCCGCGACGGCTTCCCATATCCTGATCTCCTCAACCAACCTGGCTGGCAAATCTATCAAAGTGATTGCCAAGACGGGTAAATACGGCGGTACCTTCTCCGTCGTCGCCGGTTCCGAAGAAATCATCAAGGAATTCAGCTCCGAAGAATACAAAGATGTGACGGGCACCATTCCCGCCGGCACGACCTCGATCGCGATCTATCCCTGGTTCACGAGTTGCAACGCCTCCACCTGCGGTAACATCAACATCGACAGCATCGTGATCAAGTAAGCTTCGATCGCCCGCTTGAACAAAAAAGCCGCACACGCTCATGTGCGGCTTTTTTTTTGTTGCATAGAAATCCAACGTCGTGTGCTATACTGATTGTCTCATTGCGCCAACCATGCGCCGAGTTGCCTCTTTTTCACCTGATACGGCGGATCACCTTCATGAGTTATATCGTTCTCGCTCGAAAATATCGCCCGCAGACCTTTGCCGACCTGATCGGTCAGCAACACATCGCCAAGACTCTGCTCAATGCCATTGCCCAAAACCGCGTCGCCCATGCTTTCCTGTTTACTGGCTCGCGTGGTGTCGGTAAGACCTCGTCGGCGCGTATCTTCGCCAAAGCGTTAAACTGCGCCCACCCCGTCAACGGCGAACCTTGTAATGCATGCGATAGTTGCCGCGAAATCACCGAGAGCCGTTCGATCGACGTCATCGAAATGGACGCCGCATCCAACCGTGGTATCGACAGTATCCAGTCCGTTCTTGAATCCGTGCGTTACGCGCCAGCACGCGACAAATACAAAATCTACATCATCGACGAAGTCCACATGCTGACGACTGAGGCATTCAACGCGTTGCTCAAGACCCTCGAAGAGCCGCCTGCTCATGTCATCTTCATTTTCGCCACGACAGATCCAAACAAAATTCCGATCACCATTCTGAGCCGCTGTCAGCGATACGATTTCAAACGCATTCCCATCGACGAACTCGTCGGACACCTCAAAGCGATCTCCGAAAAAGAGAATATCGCGTTTGAAGACTCGGCTCTGCGCCTGATCGCGCGCAATTCACGCGGCGGTGTGCGAGATTCACTCAGTGCCATGGACCAGATCATCGCGTTTGCCGAACCACCCATCTCAGGCGAACGTGCCTCGGAAGTGCTTGGCGTGGCGAGTCGCGAAACGCTCATGCGCTTTATTCACGCCATTATTTCGCACGACGTCAGTGAAGCCCTCAGCGTCATTCAAAAAGTCGATGGCTATGGCCAAGACCTACGCCTTTTTGCCTTCGACGTGCTTGAAGCCATTCGCGATACGACTGTCCTGGCAGCCAACCAACATGCCGGTGCCTTCATTGAAATGGATGACGCCGAACAAAAACAAGTCCTGACCTGGTTGCCAGAAACCACGCTCGACCGCCTGCAGCGCATGTTCTCGATCTGGTATCAAGCGTCTGAACAGCTTTTGCCAAAGAGCCTCACGCCGCGTCTTTTGCTCGAAATGACGGCGATCAAACTCTGCCAGGTCGAATCCATTGTGCCACTCGACGCGATCTTGCGGCGTCTCGACTTTTTGACGAACACGCTGACCTCTGGCAACGCCATTCCCGCCGACGCACTCGCCCAAGCCAGGGCCTTCCTGTCAGGTGAGCCATCCAACCTGATGACGCCTATCGCCCAGGACGACGCCTCAAAAAAAGCGTTGCAGCCGTAGCGACGGCGACTGCTCCGAATCGCGACGTCGCGCATCCCTCTACCTCAGTCACGCCAGCCCAGACCGTGGCGGCAACACAGCCAAGTGCGCCAGCCCAGAACGTGGCGGCGACGCAGCCAAGTGCGCCAGCCCAGAACGTGGCGGCGACACAGCCAAGTGCGCCAGCACAGACCGTGGCGGCGACACAGCCAAGTGCGCCAGCCGAAACGAACAGGCTCGACGACGAAGAACGCGATCTCCTGGCCGCCTATGGCGTCCAGGACATGCCCGAACTCGACGACGAAGTCATCAACTCGCTGCGTGAAATGGACTACAGCTTCGACCCCGATATGGAAGACGACGGCAAGAAATCCGATGACGAGTTTGATGAAGATGGGGATGAACAAGCTTCCAGCCATTCGCCACAAGCAGGAAAACCACAACTTCCGACACGAAATGTCAATAATTCGCAAAAAAACCTTGCAGTTTTAGACGATAATCATAAAAAGACTCCCCTCGTTGACGAAACGAACGCATTAAAAATGCGTTGGAAAACACTCGTCGAAAATTTGAAGCCACCACTCTCAACGATGATGGCTCATGCTATCGTAAAAAAATTCGATCGCAATGAGTTGGAAATCGAGCTCAACGACGTCTTTAAGGCTCTGTTCACGCGGGCTCATGAGGCGGCATTGACGCGAGAAATTCGACAAATTTACGGTTGGAATGTAAGATTAAAGGTTGCGTTTTCAGAAAACGCAGATGATCAAGCTTCGCTCGCGGCTGAATCAGCCCGTGCTGAGATCAAACGCGAAGAAGCAGAAAAACAGGCTCTCTGGAATCACCCGCTATTTCAGGCGGTCATTAACAGTTTCCAGCTTCAACTCGAACCAGACAAGGTTCAATTCACATTTAACAGTGACAGGATTTCTAAATGAGAACAGCTAACAACACGAGTTTGAATCAGATTCTTTCCCAGGCCCAGAAACTTCAGGGTCGTCTTGGTAAACTTGAAAACGACATGAAATCGAAAGTCGTTGAAGCCTCCGCTGGTGACGGCAAAGTCACGGCCGTGGTGAACGGCAATCGCGAACTGATCGCCCTCAACATCGACCCGAGCGTGCTTTCGAGCGAAAACCCCGAACTTCTCGAAAACCTCGTGATCAGCGCTGTCAACACGGCTCTCAACAATGTTCGTGAAATGGTCAACCATGAAATGAACAAAGCGACGGGCGGCTTCTCGATTCCTGGCCTTATGTAATTGACGCAACCCCACACGCGTCGTCAGAGGTCAAAATTTTGTCTAAAACGCGCGAATGGGGTTAAACGTTCCGATTTATGGGTTCGTCTTTGCTTTGGGCAAAGACGAATTCGACGTTTTTTCGTCCGTCAGCTTTTTTGGCTTGACGTTCATCCCTTTTGTGTGCCAAAAGAGGCCGCCTTTTTGAGGTGGCACTTTTTTAGACACACGCAGTGCTATCATGCACTGTCTTCACTTTGGAGAAATATAATGAAACGCACGTATCAGCCTAGCAAAATCAAACGCGCTCACACCCACGGTTTCCGTGCCCGTATGGCCACGGCTCAGGGTCGCGAAGTCCTCAATCGTCGTCGTCAGAAAGGTCGTAAACGCCTTATCGTCGACGTTCCTGCAAAACACTAATTCAAGCCTTCCATGGTCTGCAGCGTGAAAATTCAACTTTCCCAACGAAAACCTTTTGGTTGGGCTAAAATTGAGCGTCTGCGTAAACATCCCCAGTTCTGCCGCGTGCAGAACAAGGGAAAAAGAATAGGCGGGAAGTTCATTCTTATGATCTTCACGCCTTCTTCTTTTTTATGCCCTCGTTCCGGGATCACCGTCTCGAAAAAAGTCGGAAATTCTGTCGTCAGAAACAAACTCAAACGTCGCTTCCGTGACATTCTCAGACAAAATAAAACCAGTCTGCCACCCTGCGATATCGTCTGGATCGCTCGACCAAACGCACACGAAGCTTCTTACGAAGAGCTAAAATCCGATTTTCTCGCCCTCATGGAACGTGCTCAGCGACAAATCCTCGCAAAAAAGCCCTCCTAGTCTATCTCCGTCCATCGACGATCAAACCAAAGGTTCATTTCAAATGCCCCAGCAAAATTATCAAAAGCAGGAAGGCGAAAATCAAGAACATGGTTTGACAGAAACAAACAAGACAAACTGGTTCAACCGATGCCGACATCACGTCGCTGACTTTCTTAAAGACTGTTGCCTCGCATTCATTTGGTTCTACCAGCATTGCATTTCGCCATGGCTCGGTCCAAATTGCCGATATCGACCAACGTGCAGTGAATATGCCCGTCAGGCCATCGTCAAATACGGTCCGATCAAAGGCTCCTGGCTCGCATTCAAACGCATTATGCGCTGTCATCCATTCCACCCAGGTGGTTACGATCCAGTCCCATAACGCGCCTATATAAACCGGTCACGGCAAATTATTGCGGATCCATCGCGTCACTTCTCGTCGACAGGCTTGAACGATCGTCAGACGTGCTTAACATCGTTCTGCTTCTCGTATGAACAAGAAGATTCCGACCCATTTAATAACCTCTAACCCAACTTAATATCGACTCATGCCAACTTATCTCAACGCACCCGACCAGTCTCCACAGGGCGGAAACGGCCGTTTCATGGTCGCCATGCTCATCATCTGCCTCGTCATGGTGTTTTTGCCATACCTCTTTGGCACGCCTCAAAAAGCGGAAGAAGCTCAAAAAGCTGCGGCCGAAGCACAAAAACTCGAAGCTGAACAACAGCCTAACGCCCCGGCCATCGGTGTCGCTTACAAAATTGAAACGCGCACCATCGAAACGAATGAATACAAACTCGTTATGACCAACGCCGGTGGCGGACGTGCCAGCGAGTTTTTCCTCAAAATTCCCGATCGTTACGCCGAACATGGTGAAAATGGCGACTACATCCGCTCGCAAAAACCCGAAAAAGCTGATTTCGGCGGTCTGTTGCCATTCAAAATGACGTTGCCCTCGTTCCGCATCAACGGCGAAACCCAGTTCCAGCTGACTTCACCAGAAGCCGATCACGACAAGGTCACACTTCATTACGAAACGCCCGATGGCACACTCGCCGTCAACAAAACTTTTTCAAAGACGGAGACACCATACGTCATTCGTGCCGAAGTCGAAGTCATCAACAAGTCCAACCAGCCTATCGAAGACATTCTGACCACCGAACTCGCCATCAAACAGATCGAAGGCGAAGAACCCGGACTTTTCACGCCAGGCTCATACGTCGCGGCTAAATGCTACGCCGATGAAAGCCTCGAATATCTCGATGCGACCGACAAAGACGAAGAAGAAACTTATCGTAAAAAGATCGGTTGGTCGGCCGTCGACGAATCCTACTTCGCGATCGCGATCAATTATAACGATCCGAACGAAAACGGCGATCCTGCCAAACTCAAATCAAAGACCTGTACCATCTCGAACGACGGGGAAGTGCTTCGCAGCCAACTCGGCATTCCGCTCATGCTCAGCGCCAATTCGACCGAAAAACTCAGCTACGACATTTACATGGGGCCCAAAGAAAACGACTATCTACAAAACTTTGGCCATGACCTCGGCAACATTATCGACTACGGCTGGATCGAAGTCCTCGCCAAACCCATGACCTGGGTCCTCGCCAAGTTTGAAAGCTTCCTCGGCAACTGGGGCCTCGCCATCATGCTGTTGACCCTCATCGTGCGTCTATGCCTCTGGCCAATTGCTCAAAAAGGTCAGCTCAGCATGATGTCCATGAGCAAACTTACGCCAAAAATGCAGGAACTCCAGAAACAGTACAAGGATGATCCGCAAACCATGGCGCAAAAACAGCAGGAACTCTACAAAGAAATGAACGTCAATCCTGCCGCTGGCTGCCTGCCGCTGCTCATTCAGATGCCCATTTTCTTTGCGCTCTATCGCTGCATTTTTGTGACGGGCGGCCTCTATCACGCACCGTTCTATTTCTGGATCCACGATCTTTCGGCACCAGACCCCTACTTCATCCTGCCGATCATTATCATCGCCCTCATGTTCGTGCCAATGCTGCTCAACGCCAATGGTAGCATGTCAAATCCGCAAACGCGCGTGATGACGATCGTCATGCCGATCATGTTCGGCGTCATGATGCTCTTCCTGCCCTCCGGCTTGTGCCTCTACATGGTCGTGAGCAGCACCGTGTCGTGCATTCAGACGCTCTACGTCCGTCGCCTCGCGGCACGCATGGATCTGCTCCCCAAACCCGCTGAAAAGAAAGCCACTGTGGACGTATAATCGACCACGTTTTGCTACGTCATCATGCTAACGTTTCCATATTCATTCGTGTTCGGAATCGTCATGGTGACGTAGCTGATGGCACGCATCATTAAGTGCTCGGTCTACCTCAGACGCCCCCTCTTTGTCACAAATTAGGCGGGCGTACACTTCTATTTGCCTATGTTTTAGGCGCGGCTATTTCATACGCCGCGCCCGCGTCGCTTCTCCCTCGCTTGAGCCGCCCGAACCGGACGGCTCTGCGCTCGGTCAATACGCGCCGCGTTTTTCTTATCCCATAGGCGCCCGCGCGCCTAAGGCGCGCGGGCACCGAACTGAGCTGTCATCGTCTTTCGTGGTTTTAGCAAAAAAGTCTTGACTTTTAACATTTCCACACTTTGAAAACTTGCTTTTCAATCCATTCTGAATAAAATAGAAAAGTTGTTTAGTAGTTACAAAGCTGAAAAACAACGTACAAATTAATCATCAAGTGATTTTATATAGGGTTGTTTGCCATCAAGGATTGTTGTATGGCCAAAGTAATGATTTTAGATCATGAGCTGATGGATGTCATCGCCATGGAAGATGCGCTTCGCGAAGCGGGCTACAATGTCGTCACATTGACTGGCCCATGGGGAGTTCTAGCCAAATTTGACTATGAAAAACCCGACATCCTGCTGTTTAACCCGGACATGCCCAACGCGGATTCAGATCTACTGCTCGATACCATCATTCAGGCGCCTCAAATGACAAATATGGCCATCATTGTTACCTGTCACGGCGACGCCGACCTGGTCTCAGATTATTGCCATGAAAAAAACCTGCATGGTTATTATATGAAAGACCAAGGATTTGAAAACCTGGTGCCATATCTTTGCAATTTCATTCCGCCGAACTAAGTGTTCGCTCCAAACAAAATAAAAGCTCGCCAATTGGCGAGCTTTTTTTGTTTGGTCACAACCCAACCACCAAGTCCGTGATCGCGCCGTTGACGCCACCTACGCGCGGTAGGTGCTTTCAGATTGCACCCCTGGTTGAGTCGCAACGTCAATCAACCGGGGCTAGTTATGATCAGCGTTTAACGTCTGAGCAATTGACGTAATGGCGCAACGCCTTTTGGAGGTCAAGACGAGCGTTGTGCAAGCCACTCATGACGGTGCCGATCGGGATATTGAGCGTCTCAGCGATCTCTTTATAAGAGAGTTCCTCGATCTCACACAACACGATGAGGGTTCGGTGTTTTTCGCTCAACGAGTCGAGCGCTTTATTGAGTTGTTCGCGCAGTTCAGCCTGTTGAAAAACTTTTTCGGGATTAATTCCGAGACTGGGCGGCAAGACCTCGTCAGGCTGAGTATAATTTTTCTGGAACTCGTTATCGAATTCAACCTCGTGTTGTGTCTTTTTTCGACGATAGCGGTCGATGGCGAGGTTGACAGTGATGTGATAGATCCAAGTGTAAAAATGCGTTCCCGGCTGATACTTTGCAATATTGTTATACACGCGGATAAAGGCTTCCTGCGCGATTTCGCGAGCATCTTCCTGATTGCGCACGATAGCGTATGCAGCGGAGACAACGCGTTTGTGGTAGAGCGAGAACAACTGTTCGAAAGCCCGCTTATCGTTTTGCTGAACGCGCGCAACGAGCTCATCCGTGAGTTTGATCTCAGCAGCTTTATCGGCAGTTTTATCCATGAAGTGATAGCGACGAACGCGGTCAAGCGAGTTGACCGAAGGTTAAGCGAAAAACCGTATGTTTAGAAGGCGCGGCGTATTGAGCGTAGCGAGAAGCCGCGCGCGTGCACCGTATTCGCGTGAGCGAATAGGTGCCGCCCCAACAGGCCCCATAAACACCAAAAGCAGCCCACAACGAGAATGCGGGCTGCTTTATTCATGAGGCGAGTAGAATTTCCTTCATTAATTATAAACGAGGGGGTAGGAAACGCGTTTGACGGTGCCGCCAAACTGTCGGAATTTGAGCGACGAGAAGGCGTTGACGAGGCACTGATCGAGTTCGCCCGTAGCCGTCGTCGTGAGGTTTCTGACGACGCCGGTCTGCTGAATGACGAAATTGACGGTGATCCTGAGACTACGGCCATTTGCGTATTTGACGAAGCAATCGGACTGTTTACGCAGAGCGCGCGGATTCATCAACTGTTCTTCGACTTCCCAGTCATAGAGTGGCACGAGTTCGTTTCCATCTTCATCACCGAAAACGATGGTATCGATCTCATCGCCAGCGTCACCGCCACCAGCTTTTTTGGTCGTATTGAACTGTTTACGCATCGACGCGTACTTTTTGCGGTGTTCGGCTTCCCAAGCCGCGAAAGCGGCCTCGCGTTCCGCAGCGGAGGCTTTGGGGTCGAACAAGGCGAGTGCTTGTTTGTCGTCGACATTGAGAGCGACTTCTTCGATTTTTGGCAATTCGAATTTCTTTTCGAACGGCGGGAACGCTTCACTAAGGGCGAGCGGCTCAGGGGGCGCCATGTTCATAAGGATGATCATGGGGATGAGGATGACGCACGCGATACCGATGGCGATCAAAGCCACGGTGCCGCCGAGAGCACCTTTGGCACGACGAGCCATTTTTTCCTCACGGGCCTTTCGTTCAGCGCGATTGCGATCACGCACGGGCAGGTAGGCGCGGACTTCCTCAGCGAAATCGTCGATTTCTTCGAGCGGCAATTTTTCTTTTGTCATCGTGTTAAGGATGAGCGTTTTTTCGTGAATATCGTCGCTATAGAGTTTTTTGAGGAGTCCTTCTTTATCGAAGGGGCCATAATCGAGACCATCTTTCTGGAAGATCCAGACTTCTTTTTTGATACGTCGGCAGAGAGAAGGCGTCATGCCGGACTGATTCATATCGAAGAGGTCGATACGGCGGACCTGAGAGGCGTCGGCGGCGGGAATATCCGCGCTAGCCGAGAGATTACGGAGATCAGCGACGCCCACGACGATGGAGGACAGATCGTTATCGGCAGGCGCGTCAACGGCAGCTTTGAGGGATTCTTTCAACCCCAAAACGTCGGAGAAGCGTTCGGACGCGTCAGTTTTGACAGCAGCGAAGAGTCCTTCTTTAACCGCCGAGGAAATACCGGCAAGGCTGGCGATAAAGGTCTCGGCTTCGGAAGTGAAGCTACTGAACGACGACGTGCTGACGAGTTCAGAGAAGAGCAGAGCGAGCGAGTAAACGTCAGACTGTTTTTGGGAAATTTGACGTGTCTGACGAACTTCAGGCGCCACGAAATTATTGTTGAAATAGGCGTTACGGTGCGAATCGTCGAGGAAGAGATCCGCGATCATCGGGCAGATGATATTACCGATCTTCACACGGCCCTGACGCGTGACATAAATATTTTTCGGCGTTAAGGCACCGAAGATCAAGTTCTGCTGATGGAACGTATCGATACCGGCGCAGAGGTGAGCGAGGAAGCTATAAGCGGCTTTGACACCCAAAAGCTGTCCATTTTCACGACGCATGGCGATGTGAGCCTCGAACGTGTCACCGTCGATGAATTCCATGCTGACGTAGCCCACATCTTTATCGACGACCAGGTCATACAGATTGGCAACGCTTTTGTGTGTGACGCCTTTGACGTTTTGGACAAGCCCGTTGATCGCCTCAACTTTTGCGGCGTCGCACTCAAAACAGAGCTGTTTGAACTTGTAATCCTGATTCGATTCACGATCATTGACGAGATAAGCTACACCGAGTACGTCTTCGCCAAGGATCGCCTTTACTTCATAGCGATCAAGAATCGTATCGCCCGCATTAAGTCTGGTAATCGTCATCACACATCCTTCTGTTGAGTTAGCTGATCGAGGGGTCAATCGAGTGTCTAGCGGCCATTTGGTGTCGTCGCGAAGCGCGACCACGTATTGGTCGTTTGTCCGGTATTTTCAATTTATTCTTGCCGTTCGAGCGGCAGATCGATGGTCCAGTGGCCATCTTCTTTTTTGAGAACGACCTGTATCGTCGAATCATCGTGTTTTACGATATTGACGACCGCTTCCAGATCATTCTCATTTTCGACGTCGAGTTTTTTATATTCGCGCGTCGAGGACATGACGTGACCGAAGCGGATCATTTCGTGAGCCGGTCTTTCGGTTTTTGAGATCTGGTTGAATTCATCCGCTTTTTTTTGGAGAATATCCCGGGTATTTTTGGAGAGGTAATTCCAGACGAGGTCGGTACGTTCAGCATCGGCCGACTGCAAGAAGCCGCGCAAAACGACGTCAGGATCTTCGCGTTCCCAGACCGGTGGAGCTTTACAACCGAGGCAAGCCAAGGCCATCGTGAAGAGCAAAGTGACGAGGCAGGCATAGCCGCTTCGATTTTTTGCGATGTATAACGAACGAACCATTTCGAACGCCTAAATTCCTATCCATGAATGCCCGCGAAAGGCGAACAGAATCATTGAATTATCGCACGAGCGGGCCAATTTGGTCAAGCATGGCACGTTTTGTCCGCTCGTCTCATGCCTACATAGCGGTCTCACGGGCCACGAGTGCCGCGATGGCATTGGCATCACGCTTAAGCACGTCCATGTCAGGCCCTTCGAGCATGATACGGCATTTGGGTTCGGTGCCCGAATAGCGCACGAGGACGCGCCCGGTATCGCCATAACCGGCTTCGATCTCAGCGATCAACGAGCTCGTCTGGTGGAGTTCCGCGATAGGAATCTTTCGTTCGACTTTGAGATTGACGAGGACCTGTGGAAGTTTGGTCATAACTTTGGTCAATTCGGACAAGCGTTTGCCGCTTCGTCGCATGACGGAAAGGATGCGAAGCGCAGCGAGCAGACCGTCACCCGTCGTGGCATGATCAAACATGACGATATGTCCACTCTGTTCGCCGCCCAGGTTGTATTTGCCGCTCAACATGGCCTCAACGACGTAGCGGTCGCCGACGCCGGTCTGCAGCACGTCAATGCCGTGTTCCTTCATCGCCAGGCGCAGACCGAGGTTGCTCATGACCGTCGTGACGAGCGTATTGTGGCTCAGTGCACCACGTTCGTGGAGGTCGAGCGCCAAAATAGCCATGGAGAAGTCACCGTCGACGATGTTGCCCTGCTCGTCGACCAGAATGAGTCGATCGGCGTCGCCATCGAGCGTGATGCCCACATCAGCATGGTGTACGCGCACGAGTTCGGCGCAGTGTTCGGGATAGAGCGCACCGACGCCATCATTGATATTATAGCCATTGGGTTCGACGCCCGTCACAATGACGTCGGCACCAAGTTCTTCAAGCACGGTCGGAGCGATCTTGTAAGCAGCGCCGTTGGCGCAGTCGACGACGATCTTCATGCCTTCCAGCGTGAGTTCGCGGTCGAAGTTTGACTTCAAAAACGCATTATAGCGCCCCAACACGTCGTCGAGGCGACGCGAACGACCGATCTGTTCCGGAGACATCATGCGGTCAAGCGACTCAGGATCCACGAGTGCCTTTTCGATCGATTCTTCGACCTCGTCGGGAAGCTTGAACCCGGTCGGGCCAAAGACCTTGATGCCGTTATCCTGATACGGATTGTGCGAAGCGCTGATGACGACGCCCACGTCGCACCGCATCGCCTGAGTCAGGTGCGCGATCGCCGGTGTCGGCATCGGGCCCGTAAACAACACGTCGCCGTTCATCGCGTTGATGCCGGCTGCCAACGCCTGCTCAAACATATAGCCGGAACGGCGCGTATCCTTGCCGATCAACGCCTTAAACGTCGCACCTCGTTTTGGAAAATGCGCCACCAAAGCGCGACCCAAATTCATCGCGATATCGGCGGTCATCGGGAACTGATTGGCTAAACCACGAATACCGTCCGTTCCAAAAAACTTTCTACCCATATTCAACCATCCTTGGTGATCATTCTGGTGATTCTATATCTACTTCGTTGTCATCGACACACTCGTCCACTCGAAGTCCGTTCCGAGCAAAATGACAATTTGACTGGTTTTAACACATTGTGCCACCTCCGTTTCAAAAAAATACAAACTTAATTTTCTAGACATAATTCTCAAATAATCATTGACGCTATATAGCCCGTGTGCCAAAAGACTCGCCTCGGTCAGCTCCGAAAAATTTTTAACAGGGGCTATGACTAAAAAACATCGATAATTCGAAACAAATACAGAATCAATGGAGATGGAGTGAGTAAGTATGAGTAAACGCGACGCAGAAGAAAGAGACTACGACGACGAACTCGAGAGCGAAGATGAATATGGCGACGACGAACTGGAAAACGAGGTCGAGCAAGTTCTGATCGAAGAATGGTGCCCGAACTGCCAGCAGATCACCTCGCACGCGGCAGACAACCGCAAATCCAAAAAGATCGTTTGTGCGGTCTGTAATCACGAGCATGTGCGTGAAAAACTTCCGCCTGAATCCGCGCCGATCGTCCGAGGCCTGTTGACGAAGAAAGAGAAAGAAGACAAAGGCCTTTTGCGTGACAAATGGGAGCACTTGACCAACGTTCCGGACAGTGACGTGAAAAAATACACGATCCACGTCATTTTGAACGAAGGCGACGTGCTCAACCATGTCAAATTCGGCCGCGGCGTCGTGGTTGAACGCCTTGACAAAACCAAGGTCGAAGTTCTGTTCAAGGACGAGCTGAAATTGCTTGTCTGTTGCAAGTAATGCTTAAAAAAAAGCGGCGCCTCGACGCCGCTTTTTTTTGATTTTGCGCCAAACGGCGTCTGGAAACATGACCGATGAATCAAATACCGTGGTTTGAGCGACTGAATGAATTTGCCGAAGAAACGGGTTACACGGCGCCAGTGCTTGAAGAAGGCTTTCGACGCGTGTGGGCGCATCTGACGGCATCCAACATAAAGCAACTGATCGAGAACGAAGCGCCGACCTTGCTTTCGCGCGCGCCGCTCGAATTCTGGATAGATGCCCAAACGCCATTTAGCGAGCGTCAACGTCTGTCACCGCCACTGGTGAGCGACCAGATGCTGTTGGTCACAGCCAGCACGGTGCCCTCAGCGGCGTTCCAGGACGCGTTAATGCCGCTCATTTTACCGATGCGGGTGACCTTGAGGCCGGCGCACAACCTCGTTCGTCTGATGCAAGCCTTGGTCGAGCACGTTCAGCAATACGCGCCGGCCTTGGGCGAACGCCTGTCGGTCGTGCCGGCTGACCATGACGAAGCCGCGCTCAAAAAGCTGGTCGAAGCACACAAGCTCGTGAACGTGAGCGGCAGTGACAACACGATCGCACGTTATCGCGCGCTTTTGGCACACGGTGCACGCCTCATCGAACACGGTCATCGCGTTTCGGCCGTGATCTTTCAAAAAAACGAAGTAGAAAGTCTCACGGACGCAGAAATCGACGCGTTAGCGCGCGATGCCTCGCTTTGGGATCAAACCGGTTGTTTGTCGCCCAAACTGATCTTTGCCGAAACGACGTTCGAATCGGCGCAGCACCTGGCCGAACGTCTGATCGCAGCGTTGGACCGCGTCGGTCAAATTTGGCCCGAAGCATCGCCCGACCTGACTCAGCTAGCCCAACAAACCATGACATTGCGCATGCGTCTGTTTGACGGCGCGGCGGTGTTCCGCGCTCAAACCAATCACGACGCCGTCATCGTCAACGCTCCGGGCGCAGCGCTTGAACCCGTGCTGCTTCCACGCACGCTGAGCGTGTTTTGCGTCGACGATGCTCGTCAGTCTGCCCACGTTGTGGCGCCCCACGGCCAATGTTTATGCACGCGTCAACCGCTGGCCGAAACCGACCAACAACGTTTTCGCGCCGACGGCTACAACTATTTTTGTACACTCGGCCAAATGCAAGACCCACCGCTCAACTGGTTTCACGACAGCGTGGGCACGCTCAAACCGCTGTTGGCTTAACGGCCAACCAGTGCCCAACCTTGGCACGGCGCGACATTTTTTTGGCGCCGTGCTACGGTACGCGGTGCACTTAAGCATAAAAACGCGTGAAGGCTTTAACACAATAGGTGTAATCGTCCACGCTACCAGTCTCACGCACGCTGTGCATTGCCAGGATCGCGGCGCCCATATCGACGCCCTGGATCGGCATCGTCGCCGTGAGGATGTTACCGAGCGTGCTGCCGCCAGCCACGTCGCTGTGATTGACGAACTTTTGGCAAGGCACCCCGGCTTCAGCGCAAATATTGGCAAAAATGGCAGCCGAAACGGCATCGCTCGCATATTTTTGAGCGGCGTTGAACTTGATCGCCGGTCCGCCACCAAGTATCGGATGAACCACGGGGTCTGATTTATCCGCATAGTTCGGATGAAGCGCATGCGCATTGTCAGCGCTGATCATAAACGATTGTTCGACCGCGCGATAAAAATCTTCTGCCGTGCCGTTTTGCGCCAAAACCAGTCGCTGAACAAAGTTGGCGAAGAACGGGCTTGCGGCACCCTGTTTGGTGTTCGACCCGGTCTCTTCGTTGTCAAATATGGCGAGCACGCGCGTCGTGTCAGGCGCGTCCTGGTTGGCTAACAAAGCTTCGAGGCCGGCATACACCATTTCGAGATCATCCAAGCGACCGGCAGAGATGAATTCGTTGTTGAGTCCAAACGTGCACGGCGCCGTCGTGTCATACAAATAGAGGTCAAAGTCGAGGATCTGGTCAGCCGAAACGCCCAATTCATCGCAGATCAAGCGCGTCAACAGGTTGTCTTTCTCAAGTTCTTTCGAGATCAAAGCCAAAACGGGCTGCATGTTACTCTGCACGCTAATTTTGACGCCGTCATTCACCTGTCGGTTGAAGTGAATGCACAGATTTGGAATGGTGAGCAAGGGTCGTTGAATGTGCAACAACCGGGTGACGGGATGGCGCCAGTCACTGCCTTTCAAAATAACGCGCCCGGCAAGGCTGAGTGGCCGATCAAACCACGTCGAAAGAATGGCCCCACCATAGACTTCGATATTGAGTTTGACGATTTTTTTAGCGGCACTGATCTCGGGCGAGGGTTTAATGCGGAACGTCGGCGAATCGCTGTGCGCACAAATGACGCGGAAACCAGCGTCGGCTAAAGACCTTGACCCAATTTGAAAAGCATAGACTGACGAATCATTCTTCGTGACATAGATCTTATCGCCGGCAACAATTTTACCCAATGACTGAGTCGGGTCGATACGACGATAGCCAGCTTTATCGAGCCGACGCGTGACGGCCTGACAAGCGAGAAAATTCACGGGAGATTCATTCAAAAAGGCAAACAGATTTTCGATCATAAACGTTGTCCATATACAAATTTTTCCTTTCAGTCAGCGCGCTGACTCGCCAGCCAAAGCATTTTGTTCTGAAAACGCAGTTCAGAGTTTTGCCGACCTGGTGAGCGTTCTACGAGCGTGTGAAGGGAAAAAGACAAAAAAAGGAGCGCCCCGTGGGGCGCTCATGAAGTAAACACGAATATTATGTGTCACGCCACAACCTGGCGTAGCGATCCAAACTCGATGTTAACTGATCTTGACGAAGGTGAGCGTGACGTCATCGTTTTGCGGGGCACCGGCGCAGAAGCCAGCGAAGTCGTCCCACAAGCCTTTGAGGGCGGTATTGACATCGGCGGTGCCGAGCGGAGCCAGGACTTTGCGAAGGCGTTTTTCACCATATTCGACGTTTTGCAGGTTCATGTATTCGGTGAGACCATCCGTATAGAGCAGGAACATGTCGCCATGAGCCAAGTCGATGCGTGTGGTCGTGTATTTGGCATTCAGGTTGTCACCGAGTCGTTCACCGCGCACGACCGTCGCGCGAACTTCGTTGCCGTGCATAATGAGCGGGAAATTGTGTCCAGCGTTACCGATTTCGGCGAATCGACCATCGGGACTGATCAAAACTGCCTGGAAAGTCATAAACAACGTGCGTTTTGCTGAATTGCAGATCGCGACGTTCATTTCTTCAAGGAGTTTGGCGAGGTTAAGGGACTGCGTCGTCTGCATGTGCAGCAGGGTGTCGAGCGCAGCCTTGGCGCAGGCGGTGATCATGGCTGAGGGCACGCCATGACCGGTCACGTCGCCGATCGTGATGAGCACGGAGCGATCGGGTAACAGGTTATAGCTCCAGAAGTCGCCGCCACACGAGCTTGCCGGCTGGAAAAAGCCGTTGAGTGATACGCAGCCGCACTCAGCATAACCAGCGGGAGGCAGCAACGTCGCCTGAATTGAACGCGCGATGTCGACTTCCTTTTCGAGCATAGCTTTTTGCTCGGTTTCCTGGAGAAGGATCTGGACGCGGTCAGCCATGATGTTGAACTGCTCACCGAGCTGACCGATCTCGTCGCTCGAATGGACCTGGCTACGCACGGAAAGGTTACCACTAGCGATCAAGCTGGCGGCTTTTGACAATTTCTTGATATTTCGCGTCGTCATGAAGGCCTGCAACCAGGCGAGCAAGATACCAAAGATCACGGCCATGAGCGCCAATTTGATGGCGCGGTTGAACATTTCGTCCTTGCGCTGTTCCCCCTGATCACGAATGGCCTGAATTTCCTTTTCGAGCCCTTCGATCGAGTAACCAATGATGAGATAACCCTGTGTTTCAGCCAAGGTACCATCTTCGTCGGGGCGTCCTTTGATGGGCATGGTGTACTGACGCACTTTCATCTCGAGCGACTCGTTATCGGACGTCACAACTTTTCGCGTAAAGTCTTCGTATTTCGGCTCCGTCGTGGCTTTGTAGGGTTCCAGGACGCTTTCCTCGATGTTTTCGACGCTTTCAGAGCCTTTTTTGGCACGATCGAAGTAGGTCGTATTCGCCATTTCGATCTTATTGATCTTGTCAGTGACACTCGTGATCCACACGCGGCCTTCGGGCGCAACGATCGTGGCATAGACTGCGGAATACCCTTCGTCGCTGTTGCCACTGATGATCGGCGCGATCAAACCGCGGAGACCTTCCAAGTCGTTATCGAACATGAGACTGGATGCCGGCAACGTCACCGTTTTGGTCGTCTGAGCACCAAGCTGGTCAAGGGCTTCATACTGAATACGACGAATACGTTCAGTCTCTCGGTCGACACTTTCCTGCGTGTCCGCATTCGTAAAGAAAGCATAGACAAACACGACTAAAATCACGAGAAAGACCGCACTCGCAGTCCACTTGACGCTGATACCAATTCTCATTTTCGAATTCCTCCCTGATTGGAAAATACAGTGTATTCTACACGATTTACCGTTGAGAGCAAACGATAAGCGACGACACAGTTACGCTCAGCTGGGTGCCCGCGCGCTTTTGGCGTGCGGGCAAAAGTTGTAACATCAAAACCCGTTTGCATCTTTGGCGGAGCCAAAGCCAAAAAAAGCCGCCGTATTCGCATCAGCGAATAGGCGGCTTGCGTCGGGCGTATTCGCGCGAGCGAATAGCCCGCGCTCCCCTATCATTCTGCCGAATTATTGTCCTTTGATCATGACGACGCGCGTATCGATCTCGATTTCGCGGCTATTGTCGAGGATGATGCCGGTCGAGAATTTGTCCTGAACGTTGATGACGAGGACTTCACCGATTTTTCGGAGCGGCAGGTCGGCCGTGGTGTAATCGCGGTCGCCGTAGATATCGCTAAGATCTTTGCGTGCGGGGAATTCCGGCGCGCGCGTTTCGCGGCCGAGCACCCACGTGTGTTCATCTTCGCGCTCGATCTCGCCGTCGCGCGGATCGCGATCTTCGTCGTCTTCGTCTTTTTTGTCGTTTTCGGACGCGTATTTCGTGTTGGTGTCTTCACCTTCGGGCAGGCGTTCGAGGCCTTCACGCTGTTCAAAGATCACGAACGTGTTGCCGAGTTCGACGCCATCTTCCTGACCGCGGTTCAGAATGACGTATTGCTGTTCGCCGAGTTGGCTGTTCTTCTCGATCGTATCGATGATGCGGCCTTCCATATTTTTGCTGTTGGCCTTTTTGTTAACGGCGTAGGAAAGATCCATGGCAGGCAGGATCATGTCGCCGCGTTCGATCTCGCGATAAGCGGAAACGATGCGAGCCGTAGACAGCGTCTCGGTTTGCGGATCAATGATCTCAACGACACCGGCGCGAATGAGTTTGTAGGCCATATCATTGCCGTCAGCATCGCGCACCGCGTTGGCTTCGGTAAAGACGACGAAGCGCTGACCGCGCGAGATCTTTTTGCGCATTTCGATGTCAGCCCAGTCGACCTGAACTTCGTCACCGAGGGTCAACATGTGCTTTTCCTGATCGGAAAACAGGATATGACCTTTGGTCTCGGGAATTTCGGACATGTAGAGCCCCGGCACACCCACGACGCCACGGCCGGCGCCCGGCGTGATCTGAACGAGCGGCGCATCTTCAGACATTGGTACATCGTCGGCAACGAGACCAGGCTGATAGGGTTCGAGATAGATGATATCGCCCGGGTAGATCCAGTGAGGATTCGTGACCTGCGGATTGTAGGACCACAGGGCTGGCCACATGAACGGGTCTTGCAAATACGTTTCGCTGATATTCCAAAGGGTATCGCCATCGACGACGAGATGCGTACGGGCCTCGGAGCCACTACTATTCTTAAAAGTCTTGGTGTTCTGCGTCGTAGAAATGCCGTTGACACGACCAATGCGCTCGCGTGTCGACGCCGTAACGCCGCTGCCATCATTACTGGATGCCGCTGGCTCTGCCGATGCCGCTCCGGCGTTATCCTGCGCGACAGCTGGACTGGCCAGCCCCATAAGAGCAATACACATAAACAGACGATTGATTTTGCGCATTATTGACTCCGATAAACGCCCTGCTCGCTGACGCGAAGGCGGTTTTGTGCTCTAAGCACGTATTCGTTAGCAAGAATGAATTATTTTGAGGCGTTGAGCGCTTCGTATTTTTCTTTTCCGATGCGTGCGGCCTCGGTTCCCGGGAACGCATCCATGAGATAGCGGAGCATTTCGCGCGCCGAATCGATGCGACCGAGCTGCTGATAGGTCAACGAGACTTTAAGCAACGCGTCAGGCACCTTATTGGTCTTGGGATACTCCTGAACGATCTTGTGAAAGTAATTGGCCGCTTCGTTGAATTTTCCCTGACCATAATAACACTCGCCGATCCAGTACAAGGCATTGTCGATGTACTCGGTTTCAGGTTTTGTGGCCAGGAACTGTTCAAACCGGGCGCGTCCATCTTCATACATCCCACGTCGATAGAGATCGATTCCTTCCTGATAATAGGTCATGGGCGAGTCTGCTGTTGCGGTCGAAGTGTTTGGAGCCGCAGTCGGCGCAGCTGACTGAGTGGATGCACCATTCAGCGACGGCAATTTTTCGTCGGTCACCACGTTATCATAGGCTTTTCGTGTTCCCGACGAGTTCGTCGAGCCTGTTGACGTTGTTTTGGGCGAATTTGAGCCAAAGTAGGCACGTTTTTTTTCGTCCGAAATGACGATCTCCTGGTACACATCGTCATCGAGCGACGGCTCAACATATTCGACATTCGAGGACGGCGACACGGTTTCGATGGTTCTAAACCCGACACTGGACGAGGCGGGTGTTGTCGGCTCAATGCGCACGACCTCGCGCGGATCCAGCGACGTTCGGCGCGACATGAGTGAGAGGCGTTCCTCGAGTTGCGCGACTTCCTTTTCGAGCGTCACCACACGTGTGCGAAGCCGAGTCTGGGTTGCTTCGAGTTCTTCGAGCCTTCCATCGATCGCGACTTTATCACGCTCTGTGATCGCGCCCTGTTGCGTCGCACAACCGCACGTGCAACTCGCCAAAGCCACGAATAACAACACTTTTTTGAACATGGGCCAATCACTCCATAAGTCCACACGAAATTCCGAAACGTTATATAAGTGAAATTCATCGTGATGGCACATTTTTGAGGTAGCGCGTCACCAGGCAAAAAAAAACGCGGCCGAAGCCGCGTTTTTTGATCAAATTTATGAATTAGTCTTTGACGACGCAAGTCGCAGCCGCTTTGACTTCGCCACTGCCATTCGTGCAAACAGGTTTACCTTCGGTATTCGGGCAGGTGAGCATACCTTTGCAGGATTCAGGCAAGCCTTTATACATATCTTCGTCGTAGCCGTTATTCGTACGAACCGTGGAGACGAGTTCGGTAGAGGCATAGCAACGAGCTTCTTTAGGAACGACACATTTTTGCGGGCAGCCGCAGCCGTCAACGCCGTTGCAGTCGGTAACGCCGTTGCAGTCATTATCAAAGGAATCGCAAATGCCGATATCGGACGTCGACGTGCTTTTTTCATCGAGGACATAGCGATACTCTTTACCGTCGTGGGATTTGAAAGTGCCTTCACCTTCTCCACTGAGTTCAGGACATTTGGTCTGTCCTTCGACAGTTTTGTAGGAAGCGGAGCTATTGCATGCATTATCATCGCAATAGGCAAAAACTTCCTTACCACCCGTCGTCGCATCGCAGAACATGACACCACCGATCTTTGGTGAGCAAACGGCATTGGAGATATTGAGCATATTTTCGGCGGAACCGACACCGAAGCAGAGGGTCACGAGGGGTTTGCAAAGATTGGGTGACGTGTAGCAGTCTTCGCCAGCGGGGCAGGTACCATCGACGCAACCATCGCAAGTGTTATCGACGCCGTCGCAGAATTCCGTCGCTTTGGCGTTGATCATGTCGTTTGCATCATCGCAGTCCTGAGGAACCGCCGAGGTGAAACCGCAGGTATCTTCAAAACCGGGATCCGCGCCATAGTAGCTATCGCCGTCGTTATCGTGGCAGTGTTCGACCTGATCGATGAGAACGCAGCGACCTTCATTGTTGTCAGGGTCGACCGCGATGCAAACGCTGCCAGCAAGGCAGGAATTATCTGCCGTCGCAGCACAGCGCTGTTTGACATCGCAATCCGTGATTTGAGCGGAACAAATGCCATCCTCACCCATGCAACCCGGCTGCGTTTTGCAAACAAAAAGGCCTTTTTGTTCCAAGTTGGTTTCTTCGACCGAACAGGCAAAAATACCCGCCAGGAATGAGATACAAAGACAGGACGCAAGGATTACTTTTCTTGATTTATCCATTATTCTACCCTTAAAAAACTGCATAACGCAGACGAAATCACATAACGATGTCGCGCGTGACAGCGCAAAATTCCGGCGGATTTTATACCACTATTAAGGCATTAAGGCAAGTATTCGCCACCCGCGGTGCCTCTATCAAAATCCGCGTTCAATTACATTAATAATGTCTTCCACGCGATCGATCATGACATCCGGATCAGCCTTGACGAGTTGAGCTTTTTCACGAAAGCCCCAAGTCACCGCGAGCGTATGCATGCCCGCGTTCCTGCCCGTCTCAACATCGACGGGAGAGTCACCGATCATCACGGCGTGCTGCGGCGAAATACCAAACTCGGCGCACATTTCGAGCAGCCCGCCCGGCTCAGGTTTGATCACGCCCCCGTCATGCACGCCATAGATCGCGTCGAACGCGCCCTCAGCAAAATAACTCGCCGCGAGCTTTTCGGTCCAGGCCTGGGGCTTATTCGTGCAAATGCCCACCTTCAGACCGCGTTCACGCAAAGCCATCACGACCTCGGGAATGCCTGAATACGCCACGGTTTTGGGATCATCGCGATTCAACGAGTGCGCACGATACTGGCGATGAAACGCCTCAAGACGCTCGGGATCCGTCAGCCCCGTCGCGCCCTGGCACAAATGACGCGCCCCATACCCGATGAACGGCAAAAGCTCAGCGTTCGACCGCGTAGGAAGCCCCCATTCGGCCAGTGTTTCGCGAATCGAGCCACAAATATCGTCCAAAGTATTTAACAACGTGCCGTCCATATCAAAAAAGACGGCCTGGATCTGGTCTGGCATAGGTCTACGACATCTCCAACATGCGTTCGATCGGTTTGACAGCGGCCTGCATGATGTCGGCAGGCAGCACGACTTCGTAGCCGCGACCTTCGAGACAAGCCAAGATGCCCTCCAGCGTGATCTTTTTCATGTCAACGCAGGTGGGCGCCGGGCTGAGCGCAAAAAACTGACGATCAGGGAACAACACCTGAAGTCGATGCATCATCCCGCATTCCGTGCCAACGATGAACGACCTGGCATCGCTCTTTTCAACATATTTAAGCATGCCCGCCGTCGACATGGCAACATCGGCGCGCGCCACGACTTCGGGACGGCATTCAAGATGGACCATGACTTTGGCCTCGGGATGCGCCGCTTTGGCGCGTTCAATGTCCTCAACGCCGATATGATTATGAATGTTGCAGCAACCGGCCCACAGATCCATCTTCAAACCGAGTTTGGCATTCAAATTCGACCCCAAATTACGGTCTGGCAGGAACATGATCGGTTTTTCGTTGCCGAGTTTGGTGACGATCTTCTCGGCATTGCCGGAGGTCACGCAAACATCGACGAGCGCCTTGGTCGCTGCCGTCGTGTTGACGTACGCCACGAGCGTGTGATCAGGATGTTCACTTTTGTAACGGCGCAACTCCTCCGGCTGACACGTGTCGGCCATCGGACAACCCGCATGTTCCGCCGGCATCAGAACGCGCGCGTTCGGGCAAAGAAGCTTCGCTGTCTCACCCATAAATCTCACACCACAAAACACGATCGTTTCTGCCGAATTTTCACGTGCCTTGCGAGCAAGTTCCAATGAATCGCCAACAAAATCAGCAATGTCCTGAATTTCAGGAACCACGTAGTTATGTGCAAGAATCACCGCGTGCTGTGCGACTTTCAGCGCAAGTATCTGATCGATCACTGAGGATGTCATCTACATTTCCTTTTTTTATATAACATTTCTATATGCACATCTCGTACACATAAAATTAGGGTTAATTTTTAATTATTTATTAATTTATATATTGTTTTGGGAGGAGGGGGAAGTCTCCCCCTACGCGGCTATTGGCATTCGCCAATACGCCGCTACCCCCTCGCCTGGCAGGGCCCAAAACGCCTGTGTCATCAGATCCGTCAACGGTCGGTGCGAATATCCTGGTTGACAGTAATAGAGACGTAGTTTTTTTCCATGAGGTCATTGAGCCAGGACTCGATCAAACGCTGACTTTCCTTCATGCTGATCTGCTCACGACATGTGTCTTTAGCTTTTTTCCAAGCCTCCGACTCACCTTCGATCACGTCGTCGATGCGCAACACGTGATATCCGGCTGCCGTAGAAATGACGGGCGAAATGTCACCTTTCTGAAGCGTAAAAGCGACGCTGAAGTCGGTCGACAGATCACCGGGTGCGAAGGTGCCAAGCACGCCATCGCGTTCGACGCTTCGTCCGGAGGAATATTTGTCGACGAATTCAACAAATCGGTCGGGTTCTTTCGCCGTGACTTCCTGCACGCCGTCGGCGTAGAGCGCCACAACGTCGTCGAGGGTATTCCACCAAGTGGCGTTAAGCTGCGAAGCGATGGGAGCGTTGAGCCCGGCCTGGCTGTCGGCCTTAATCTCGGGAATGATAATCTGACTGAGTGAAACGGACACGCCACGTTCGGCACCGGGCGAGTTTTCCTGAGCACAAGCCACGACATCCGCCTCGGATGGGGTTACCTGACCGGCTAACTCGCTACGAATCACGTACTGCGCCTCAAGTTCGCCGCGCATATAACGGCGATAGGCATTCCAGTCGATGCCGGAATCTGCCATCATGGCTTTGAACGCAGCTTCGTTCTGACCGGAGCGGCGATACATTTCAGCCAACTGCATGTCAACTTCGCGATCGCCGATGTGAATGTCATTTTTCCTGGCCTGACGCGAGATCAAGCGCGTCTGAACAAGTTCCTTTGTTAAAGCTTCAAGTTGTTCGGTTTTATCCGCAGCGTCGTCGATATCGCGGATGTCTTTACCTTTTACCGCGTAACGCAACCCACCTTCTTCACGAAGGTCCTGCAGGGTAATGACGTCATCCCCCGCGACAGCGGCGATGCGTTCGATCGTGATCGCCTGGGCCGCAGAGGGAAGCATGAACAAAACAAGTACGCTGAATAACCAGCTTTTTTTCATCTAATCGAACTCCAAACTAGTAAACGACTTCAGTGCTTTCGACCTTTGCCGGAACGATGATCGAAACTTTCTGATCGTCAAAGATAAGCCCCGTATCGGGGTTAATAACGCGGATCGTGGCTTCAAAGACCTGCGCTTCACTCGTCTGCTCAACGCACGTGTCGTTCTGAGCCACGACGGTGAAGGTCAACTGGGCACCCGGTTTCGACGCCGAGGACGTGCCCGTCGCAAAGTTAGTAAAACCATCATTATAGGACTTATTCTTATCGACCTTGGCAGGTACTGCCTTCGGGTTGCACGATTTTTCAGGTTCGTTCGAAGGCGCCAGATATTCCAACGCTTCGACGCGTTTTATGAAACATTCAGTGCCGTAACTCTTACCTGGCAAGGGTTCACCGATAATCATGGTCGAAACGCTGTAAGTGCCGTATTTGACAAGCGCGTCAACGCCCAAAGAAATATACTCGTTAACTTTTGCCTGAGCCCCCTGATAAACCAGAACACATTGATTGGGCTCTCCATTGATCGTCGTGGGATTAGGTTGGTTGTCGCCGAGGCAGCACTTACCACCACATGGCGAAACACCGGCCGAGTTATTAAAAGCACAGACGGGGACAACGGCATTCGAAGATTTTGACCACTTCGTCATCTGACCCTTTGAATCACCACCTGCACTCCCCACGTTCAAACTGATCACACGCGTCCCCGTGCTTTGCAATTTCGGAATCAGTTGCGACGTGTAATGATTCCCTGTGATGCCTGATTTAGGGTCGTAGGGATCATTGTTTTCATCGTGAGAAGTGGCATCCGTTGTGTGAATAATGACCGGCAACGTGTTGTTTCGGAAATTGACGCCGCCCCAATAGCCACTTGGCGCCTTATGCGCTGAAACAAAGCCTGGAACACCTTCCCCTGTGACGATCTGATACAAAGACTCCACGCCACTTTCCGGGACATCATTACCACCAGAGGCACGAAACTCTTTATTCTGCGGATAAGTTTTTGCGACACTTTTATCCGTCGTAACATACCCATAGACTGAAAACGGCAGATCGCCTTCAGATCCATAATTATATTTTAATAAAAATAATATTTTCTCTGAGATGTAAAAGTCGTCAAAGGCCGTCAACCCAAAAGCACAGTCCGTGACCATATTGGCTACATTATCCATGATCGTCGAAATGTTCGTTTGAACATTCTCGATCGTACCGCCCATGGAGCCGGTGGTATCGACGTTAAAAACGAGATCGAGCTTCGAAACTTTCGGCGTGAAAAGGAGCTTGTCATCCTCCGAATCGCCCCCATAGGGCAGTTCGAAGTAGAAGTTAAAGACATCCTTGACGCCGATACTGGCATCGCACATCATCTGATCGACAGACGTGATACGCCTACCCTTAACGATCAAGCCATTCTTGATGGCAAACTGAGCTGCGACGCTTTCAGCTGCATCGCTGTATCCATCCTCATCGGTATCTTCATAGTAACGAGAGTGCTTACCAAGCGCGGTGCACATGACTTCAGCGCCGTCTTTCAGGCCATCCGCGTCGATATCAGCAACGCGATAATTCGTGACTTCACCGCTTTCTGTCTTCGTCGTCGCGGGCGGATCATCGATCGTACAACTCACCGCCCCCTCGCCACAGTGTTCATCCTTATCCAAAATGCCGTCACCATCGCTGTCGAGCGAATACACGTCCAATCTGCCGTCACCATTGGAATCATTGAGGCTTTCGTATTGGTCAGCGATCGTGTCACCATCACTGTCAGCATTCAAGAAGGCAGGTTCACCCACACAAACGAAGGGGCTATCCACCGTCCCGGCATCGTCTAACTGACCATCGTGATCGCAATCCGCCGCAGCTTTACCGGCGGTCGGGGTTTTACCAGCTGATCCGATGATCTCCATGCTATCCAACAGGCCATCGCCGTCGTTATCGTTATCCATGAAGTCTGGAACCGTATCATTATCGGTATCTGTACACTTCGTGACAAGTTCACCACTCGCCAACGTATCACTTCCCCAAACACATTCGAGGTTATCGGGAATGCCGTTGCCATCGGCATCTTTCGACATAAAGTCGTAGATCAAGTCACCATCGCTGTCGACGGGACGGCCACTCGATGAGACCTTGCCAGCTTCGATAGAATCCGGGATCGTGTCACCGTCACTGTCGGGATCCTGACAATTCGGGATGTTATCGCCATCGGTATCCTCATCGCATTTGTCATACTTGTCAGGAATGCCGTCACCATCCGTATCAGGACCAAGTTTGTCAACAGGATCGTCCTCAAGATCCTCACCAGGATCTGTGCCGGGATCCGTGCCAGGATCTTTACCAGGATCTTTACCAGGATCTGTCTGAGGCGGCTTGACTTCCACGATATTACCGTTTTCGTCAAGCTTATACCCGTCTTTCAGCTGACAAAACCCCTTATCACCGCAGGTATAAAACTCGTTGACACAGGGCGAGTTGTCATCGCACGGCGTCGAGTAATCTATGCCATCACCAAGAGAAATGGAGCTTTCACTACTGCATCCGGCACTTAGCAGCATAGATGCAACGATACTCAAACAAAACAACCAGTTTTGATTCATATTTTTCACATCCTCCAAATCATTAGGTTAACGTCATTATTTTAGTAGACCACAGTCTCGTTTGAACCAGCGGGAACGATGATAGATACCTTACGCGTACCGAACAGGAGCCCCGTCGTCGGGTTGATGACATCGATCTCAGCATAAAACACCTGCGCGGAGTCTTTTGGTTCGACACAGCTATCATTTTCAGCCACAACATTAAAGACAAGCTTGGCGCCTTCTTTACCGACCGTCGAGGTGCCCGGTGCAAAATTACTGAATCCGTCCTTATACCCCTTCTTAAGATCCACTGCGTAAGGCACGGCAACGGGGTTACAGGATTTTTCGGGCTCATTCTCAGGCGCAATGTATTCGAAAGCCTCAACTTTCTTGATGAAGCACTCGGTGCCATAGGATTTACCGGGGATCTCAAAGCCACGAATACGCGTGGAAACTTCGTAAGTGCCGTATTTCACGAGCGCATCGACACCGTCGACGATCGTTTCATTCATCGTACTGGCACTAAGAATGCCGTAGCTCAACACGCACTGGTTACCCGCATCCGGTTCCTCACCAGACTTATTCGGGGTCAAACAGCAGCGTTCCTTGCCGCATTTCCATGAACCGTCAGCTTTTTTGAACGCACAAACGGGGACGATGGCATTGGTCTCATTCGACGTCCTAACGAGCTGTGTCTGACGCTCGCCATCTAACTCATCACGCATAATTGAAAGCACGCGAATACCGGCTTTGCGATACGCATCGTGAACGTTCGAACTCGTGTGCTGATTTTTGACGTAATCAGAACTGTAACCCAGGCTTCTTTCCGAACCATCGGTATAGGTAAGCGTAGCCGCAGCGTCATGCGCATAAGTATCGGTAATGTGAATGACCACGGGGAGCGTATCAGTACGGAACCCTGCGCCGCCCCAACGTCCAGACGCGTTCGTAACATGGTCAAGATATTGCCACCTGCCATCTAGCTTGAAAGCGGCCGTTTCTAACGTTTTATCGTCACCTTTTGCGATCATCCACAAGGCTTCGTAAGCAGATTCCGGCAAATCGTTACCGTTATGAATAGAATATTTGTTGACGGCATTTTGAACCTTCACAGAATCGGTTTGGGGGGAAGAATAGAGCCACCACGGCATATCCGACTCGACCCAGCCACAAGTACATGGTCTGAGGGCCATATGCGTAGAATCCGTGTAACACATTTTTGAACCTTCGGAATCAAAGTAACACAATTCCTCAGCGAGCGAACCATAGCTACTGACGGGGAAATCCGCAAAAGCGCTGACGCCAAAAGCGCTGTCTGACACGCGTTTACGAATTTCAGGGATCAGATAAGAACCAATTTTGTTCTGAATAGCCCTGACTTCTTCGCCCATCGACGCGGTGACGTCCATATTAAACATGACGTCCAACTTTGAAACAGCCGGTTTGAATTCCAACTTGTCGCTATCCTGATCGCCCTTGTAAGGCAGGACGAAGTAAAAGTCGAAGACGTCCTTGACGCCCTTGTCGGGGTTACACAACAAGGTTTCGATAGGCCACCCCATAGCTTCGGCCACCGCCGCTTCCGACGCGTCACTATATCCATCGCCATCGGCATCGGCGCTTTCACGCGAATGCTTACCGAGGTTCGCACAATAGACTTCTTTGTTATCGCTCAAGCCGTCGCCATCGGCATCCGAACTCTGGAAGGCATACACCATCTCGATCTGAACGACGGGACTGTCTAGCGTACAGGTTTCGCCAGAAGCACAACGTTCTTCGCTATCCGGGATCGTGTCACCATCGCTGTCGAGAGAATACACGTCGACATAGCCATCGTCATTGCTGTCTGCAATGCTTTCGATCTTATCAGGGATCGTATCGTCGTCGCTATCCGGATTCATGAAAGCAACGACGCCTCGACAAGTGAAGGGCGCCTCGGGCGTTCCCAGGTCGTCGAACTGCTTGTCATTGTTACAATCGGCCCCGGCTTTGCCCTCAGGCGTCTTGGCAGAACGAGCGCCCGCGATCTCGTAGCTATCCAACAAACCATCGCCATCGTTGTCATTATCGGCGAAATCGAAAATGCCATCGCCATCCGTATCCGCGCACCCTTCGGTCGCGACATCGAAATCCTTCGTATTGCGACCCCAACGACATTCCAAAGCATCCGGAATGCCATTCGAGTCCGAGTCGCTTGACAAGAAGTCATAGATCAGGTCGCCATCGGAGTCCATAGGACGTCCAGAAGACGTCACTTTTCCCGCCTCGATCGAGTCGGGAATGGTATCGCCATCAGAATCGGAATCTTCACAATCCATCAGGCCATCGCCATCCGTATCAACGTCACATCTGTCAAATCGGTCAGGGATCCCGTCACCATCAGCATCCGCCAATTTACTATCAGAAGGCTGATCATTGGGGTCATCGTCCTGCTGTCCATGACCGCCAGGATCCTTGCCACTGTCATCGGGGTTCTT
>JAZUKH010000070.1:0-6152 GCA_045643185.1 Myxococcota bacterium
GAAGATGCACACGTTTATGTTGGTTTTGGAGGGGGAAGTCTCCCCCTACGCGGCTATTTTCCCCACTTCGTGGGAAAAATACGCCGCTACCCCTTCGCCTGGCAGGGCCGATCACGTCGCGGATCGCACATCCCTAATCAATTTTGGAAGTAGCACGATCATGGAAAACGCAAGCGCAAACACGGTTAAAAAAGAAGCCTCCTGGCTGTGGACGCAGCTCTCGACGCTAAATGCGCACGATCCGGATCTTCGACTGGTCACTTTTTTCTCGACGTCCGCGTGTTATGTGCGCAGTCGTGCCCGCTTTTACCAAATTGCCTGCGGCATGGCGGCATGGCTCAAGGATGTCGGCGTCGATCACGGCGATTACGTCGCCATCGACGCGTCACTACGCTTTGAATCGCTCGTCACATGGTGCGCTTGTCTGTATTTGGGCGCCATCGCCGTATTCTATCCCGATGATATGAGACAAACCTCGCGCGAAGCCGACGCTGCCGAACGAAAACTACGCGTCGTCATCACGGAAGATCCAGAACGAACAAAGCTGTGGTTCGAAGCCAAAAATCACACTTGTAAAAAAATTAAACGCATCGTCTACATGGATGTCCGTTGCCACGACGGCGTCATGATCGACCGACTCATTCAGTGGCCGCTGCCCGATTGCATCACGAGTTTTGAATCCTGTGTCGAAAGCTGCGAATTCAAAGCAAGACCTGCCTTTGAAAACCTAAACTCTGCACCGTGCGCCGTCACGTTTTCACAAGGATCCACCGTTGGAGAACGCCCCGTCGAACTCACGCATGCCATGTTGCTTGCACAGGCTCGTGCGCTCTCCTCAACGCTGAAATTCACGCCAGGCGATACCATCTTTGCAGGCGTCGTCTGCGTTCACGCCGCTATTCTGGCCGTCTTCGCGGCATGCGTCGCCATGGGAGCCGCATTCGCTTTCAGCAACGGAAAACACAAAGACACGCTTTCGCTCATCGAACAAACACAACCACAGCTACTCTTTATGCTCCCGGGCCAGATCTCATCACTCGCCCAGGATATCATGACCCAGTCCTCGAAAAACGTCGTGCATGCACGATGGAATGACTTCTGCGTCCTCGCTGGAAAATTCCGAAACCGAAACACAAGCCCTTACCTCAGCTGGTCAAAAGGCATCATCGACACGGTCTGCCTCAGACACCTCAAAAATCGCCTTGGCCCCACATGCCGCGGCATCGTCTCGTTTGGCGCCGCTATCAACACAAACGACGCCGAGTTCTTTTCGTACCTCGACATACCTATTTATAATGGATACGTGACCGCAGAGATCGGCGGGTTTGCACATCTGCACCGTTTTGCTGACCACGGCGGCTTTTTGGACACATGCAAGGCACGAATACGACACGGAAAACTCTCGCTACAGGCTATCGGCAAAGACGAATTCGTCTTTACGGGCGACTATGTGTTTGAAGACGAACGCATCGGACTTTGCATCAAACGGTTTGAACGACTCACACTCGCCAACGGACAGGACGTCGACACCACGGCACTGCATGAAAACCTCGTTAACGAGCCACTCATCCAGGAAGCACTCATTTTCGGAGATGGCCGACCATATTTGACCGCGTTGATCTATCTTGATCCGGAACAACTCAAAAAATGGGCTGCCGAACACAAGATCTCCGAAAAACACTCGTTCGAACAGCTTTGTCAGAATTCAAAAGTTTATAAACACATTAAGTCGATCGTCGATGCGCGTTCCGCAACCCGCTCACAATACGAGGAGATTCGCAAGATCGCGTTGCTCCCCGTACCACTCGATGAAGACCCCCGCGTGCTCACACGTTCAGGGCTTGTGCGCCGATACGAAGTCAAACAACGCTACGCCGGCATCCTCAACTCGTTCTATAACGAGGAATTCTGACCTCAGCGCAACAAGCTCGCAGGGGAAGCGATTCCCCTACGCAAAGCATTCGACGCTTACCACGTTACGACATCGGTCGTTTCCTCAACATCATCGCACACGATGTGCGTCAACGACGGATCGATCCGGTCTTTTTGAAGGATGAGACGACCGATCGAATCGGCTTTGATCGTACCGCTGGTCGGATTCAACACGCTGTCCACGTGTCCCGTGATATCAGCATCGACCGTGCAGTATTCGAATGCCAGTGTCGTGTTCAATAGCTTGCAATGAAGCAGCTTGAGGTTTTGAATGTAACACATGCCCTGCAAACTCTCGATCGTGCAGTTGATCAACGTCAGATTTTTGGCGTTCCAACCCAGATATTCGCCCAAGATCAACGAGTCGCGCACCGTCACGTTCTCGGAATTCCAAAATGCATCCTTGCAAAGCAGTCGACAACGGTCAAATTCGCAATTTTTAATGCCGTCGAACGCGTATTTGCCGACGAACGACGAATCTTCAACGTGCATATCCTCGCTGTTCATGCCGAAATAGTCACCACGCGCATTCACGTTCGAAAGCGAAACGTGCTGGCATGCCCAGATCGCCTCATGGCCGTTGCCCATCTCGACGTTTTTAAGACGAAGCCCATCGCAACGACGAAAACTTTTTGGCCCGTCAAACACGGCGTTTTCGATGTCGACGTGATTGGAATACCACAGGCCTGCACGCGCCGCTTCAAACCAGGTACAGTCACGACACGTGATGTCGTCACAATACCAGAGCGGATAACGATACTTGAACAACGAGTTGTAAAGCTTGATGTGACGCGCCTCTTTCAACGGCGATTCGCCCACATCAAAAACCGTGTCATGAATCTCAAGGTCATTCGCCTTAAAGAGGGCACGCTCGTCTGACAAATGTGCCTGCTTGATCATCTGAGTCATAAAGTCTTTTCTCCAAAAGTTTGTTTTTTTGAAAAATGGTCATTTTGGCCAGAACTAGCACATGATACCACAAATTGAAGCTCCGTAGATACGCGCGGTCTGCACGGATCTACGGAGCGGTCTACACGGATCTACGGAGCGGTCTGCACGGATCAGCAAAAACGAAAAAAGGATGCTTCAAATGAAGCATCCTTTTTATGAGTACCGAGGATCGGAATCGAACCGATACGAGGTCGCCCTCGCCAGATTTTGAGTCTGGTGCGTCTACCAGTTCCGCCACCCCGGCGAACAAGAAGGGCTTTTAAACCTATTCGGCATTCGCGTCAACAAAAAAATTTCAAACCATGCTTTTTTTTATGACCACGACATAATTTTTTTCGCGCACTTTCCCCAAAACAGTGGATAATAAAGAACACGCAAGCCTTATAGGTGTACGTAAAACCTGAGAAGTCTCCTGTTACGAGGGGATGACCTTTATTTGAGGTCGTTTTGTTAACGCTGAATCGTCAATAAACCTTATGGAAGAATATCCTCTGATTGCTGACCTTGCGTTGATCCTGATTGCCGCTGGCTGTACCTCGATCATCTGCAAGCTCACAAAATTGCCCGTTATCGTCGGGTATCTCGTCGCCGGTCTCCTCACAGGACCGGCTATCTCATTGTTTCCTACCGTCACCGATAACGCCAGCATCCACACGTGGTCCGAAATAGGCGTCATTTTCCTGCTTTTTGCACTCGGTCTTGAATTCAACTTTAAAAGTCTCATCAAAGTCGGCAAGACCGGGGCCATTACGGCTGTCACGATCCTCTTCGGCGTCATGCTCGCAAGTTTTGGACTGGGGGCCATCCTTGACTGGAGCATGACACAATCCATCTTCATGGGCGGTATGCTCGCCATTTCATCCACGATGGTTGCCGTCAAAGCCTTTGAGGAACTCAAACTCAAGGGACAGCCTTTCACCCACATCGTTTACGGCGTTGAAGTCGTCGAAGATATCGTCGCCATCCTTCTTATGGTCATTCTGCCCATGCTGGCACTCAGCCAGAGCGACTCGCTCGCGCGAGAAGTGACATCATCCATCATGCGCGTGATCTTCTTCATGTCGATCTGGTTCCTGGGCGGCATTTTTCTCGTCCCAACACTGCTCCGAAAACTCAAACAGCATTTGAGCGACGAGCTTTTGCTCGTCATTGCACTGGCTCTTTGTTTCGGAATGGTCATGCTCGCCGATGGCGCTGGGCTATCAACGGCACTCGGGGCATTCGTCATCGGCGCGATCCTTGGCACCACGCCGCAGGCTCACCACGTTGAAGGACTCATGGCGCCACTCAAAAACCTGTTCGGCGCGATCTTCTTTGTCTCCGTTGGCATGCTTGCCGATCCGTCCGTCATTCTCGACCATTGGGGCACCATTCTCCTCTGCCTCGCCGTCGTCATCATCGTTCAGCCGATCGCAGCCATGATCGGCATCTTCGGCACCGGGAAAAACCTCAAAGACTCCGTCAAAGCCGGTCTCAGCTTCGGGAATATCGGCGAATTTTCGTTCATCATTGCCAACCTCGGTATCGCTCATCATATCCTTGAAAGCTATGTTTACCCCGTCGTCATCGTCGTATGCGTCATCACCACGATTTCGATGCCGAACATGCTCAAACTTGCCAACCCGCTCGCAGGATGGCTCGAAAAGAAACTTCCGACCAAGCTCACACAACGAGGGCTCGAACAAAACAATGGTGAAGCTCCAAAAGCAAATGCCAGCAAACTCACGGTCCTGCTCAAACAATTCGCCTTCGAGACCTTCATCATGTCCGTGCTCATCATCGGGGTTATCGCGCTCTTCGTCGGATTCATCGAACCTCACGCATTGCCGGCACTTCAGGGACTGCTCACCGACCGACTCGATCCTGAATACATCGTTTATGCAAGCAAAGGACTGCTCTTCTTGCTCATGCTCATGTGCATGATGCCGTTCCTCAGCGCTCTCGTCGTGCGAAAAAGCAACATGTCCAAAGCTTTCTTTGTCGTGCTGCTCAAAGGCAAACAACGCGGCCTGCTGCGCATTCTTCGAATGATCCGTCTGGTCATCATCATTGCCTTCATTGGCATCGCCATCATTGCCAATTCGCCATTCAACTGGTGGATCAACGCGATCATCGGCGTCGTCGTTCTCGGTCTCGTCCTCTTCTTCAAAGGCATTTTCTCGAACTATATGCGTCTCGAACGTCAGTTCCTTTTCAACTATAACGAAGTTGAAATGGCAGAACGTGAAAACAACACGCAAGCCCGCACAGGCGAACAGCTTGGCAGCCTTACAAACATCCGTGAAGGCGACTGGTTCTCAAGCGACTTCTCGGTCGGACACATCCGCGTCGACGAAGACTCCGTCTTCCTCGGCAAAACGCTGCGTGAACTCGACCTGCGCGCCAAACTTGAGCTTTATGTACTCCGCATCGAACGCGATCATTCGGCCGTCAACATTCCTTCGGGCGACATAACGCTCGCCATTGACGACGTCATCTACATCGTTGGTAAACGCGAAGCGCTCAACCAGCTCAAAGACGATCCTTACAACGTCTCGAGCAAAAAACTGCACATTGAATCGATGTCCGAATTTACAACGAACCTGCAGGAACGTCGCACCGACGAAGCGAATCTGCGTTGCATCGCCTTACCGATCGAAAAAGATTCCGGTCTGTGCGGCAAAACGATCCGCGATTCCGGCATCGTTCAGAACCACTGCCTGATCATCGGCATCGAAGTGGCGGACCGTGTTGAAATGAGTCCGAAACCCGACGAAGAGCTTCAGGCTGGTCAACGCGTCTGGGTCGTCGGCGACTTCCGCGGTCTGGGCGCACTGCTCGAAGCCAACCTCCCGAGCGACCTGTTCAATTCCTCTGAATTCAGCGTCGTTCCTGAAAATGCTTAAAATTCTCAGCCAGGTTCAAACACCTGGCTGACCAGCCCATTCTAGACGTTGGTCCCGGTCTCCCCTTTTTCACGGGACCACGCCAAATGACCTTTTTTCAGACGTTTCACAAGCCTGTGGATAACTTGGCTTCAAAAACTAGCAAACTAAAATGGGATAAGGTTTTGCGCGTCAATATTTTTCTCTGAATTTTCAATTCATTTTCTTGACTTTACCCCATCGTCCTCTATATTCTCTCCCTTGAAATTCGTTGTGTGTGAAAAACTGTAACGTAACTAACAATGGAGGTCATTATGAGTACAGGTACAGCGACAGTAACGGCGTCATCATTGAACGTCCGTAAAAAAGCAGACGCGAACTCAACCAAGCTCGGTTCACTAGCGA
>JAZUKH010000071.1:0-24682 GCA_045643185.1 Myxococcota bacterium
CAGAATCCCGACGGCACCTGGCCACGCAACCGACGAACGCGACGTCCACACATCACAGGGGCCTACGGCACACCCGACGATATCGATTAATTCGCGCGGCGGCGCGTATTAACCGAGCCGTAGAGACGTGCGGTCCGCACGTCTCCGGCGAGGGAGAAGCGACGCGGGCGCGGCGTATGAAATAGCCGCGCCTAAAAAAATTTGGCCCATCTGAGATGTATCCACGCGCCCGAAAATGGAACGAGGATGACGAGGATGACGAAGGGATGTATCCACGCGCCCGAAAATGGAAATTAATGATTGATGTAGACATAGACATCTACTAAAATTTTCCCCCTCGTCATGAATGTCAGTTTTCAACGGTAAATGATGAAGACTGACATTCATGCATTAATATATTTGAGCCAATCCATAGCTCGATCAGTTGCTTTTATCTGCAAAAAAGTCGTGCTAGCGAGTTATCCTTACTTTTTCATAGGATCTTGTTTATGTTTAAGAAATCTAGCGTTACTTTCAAATTCAATAAAACGGCGTTATTGATGCTGTTATGTGCATCAACCATGTCATGGACAGCTTGCGACCCCGATGAACCCGAAAATAAGGGGCTCGATCCTGAACAGGGGGCTCAGTGTGACCCTGATACATTTGTCAACAAATGTGCTAAAGACACAGACGCGATCCTATTAATTTGTGAACAAGGAATGGTCGCTTCAAAACTGTGCACAGGTAGCTGCGCGAACATGGACGGCGTTGGCCAATGCGCCAGCCCAAAATGTAACGCCAACGAAGTACAAAAAGACTGCTCAGGTTCGGCCTATGCTGCCACACAGGCGTGTTCCATTGTAGATGACGACGGATTTTATCACTATGCAGCCCCCGAAGAAAAGTTCTGCCCGGGAGGTTGTAGTAACGAAACCCATGAATGCCTTAAACGCACGGAGCATGAAGACGAATCGTGTGATGCTACGACTTTTGAAGCATACTGTGAAAATAATTACAGTGTCATTTGCCTCGACGGTAAAGTAACCGTCAACCCTTGCGAAGGAAACTTAACCTGTCAACTGCTCGATGCCACGATTACCGTGAAAGATGGCACGCCTTCACCCTACGGTATCAACAACCTCCTTCCCTTTTGCGTCGAAAATAATGAAACTTGCAATGAAGTCGGAGAAACGACAACATGTAAAGACGTCAGCCTGGGAAACATTAGACTGTATTCCAGCGAGGAAACAAGCTATTGCCTGCCAAACAAAGATAAAACGGCAAACTATAAAGTCATCGACACAAGTAAAACCGTCATGTGCGAACAGGGCTGTTCAGAAGATAAAAAATCATGCAAACACGTTGATCAGCCGGAAGATGTCGATCAGCCTTGCGATATACAAACGTTCGATAGTCGCTGTGACAACGGTTACGCCGTCATTTGCATCGACAAAAAAGTAAAGGCTATTTACTGTAATACAGACGTTTGTGCCGTACTAGATATATCCCAATTACAGCATGAAGAATCGGGTAACGTCAATCACATGGCGATGTGCACATCAAGCGTTTTCGAGTGCAAATCCCCCGACCAGACGAGTTTTTGCGCAACAGTCGACGCATTCGACGGAGTTCAGTTTTCTGCAACTTACGCCAAAGGTCAGTGCATCAAAACAGTGGACGGGGATAAATCTTATTTCACCGCCGCTGACGACAGCGAAAGCACTCCTTGCAACTTCGGCTGCAACGAAGACAAAACGGCTTGCGCTGAAATCATTAATCAATAGATCACATAATTTATAGCATAGCGAATTACCCTCAAACATATATGAACATTTAATACTATTGTTCTGGCCATAGTTAATGGGAACAAACACTTTCGGCTGAAAGCCGATGTGTTGCATAACCGGGGCTATACGCGAAAGCGCATGGCTCCGGCTAGAATATCCACATAATTCTGCGGCTAAATGCCGTTGCTATGTAGTTGCTTTTACCATGTCCAAAACAATATTTCGAAAACTTGCGATCGTCTCATAAACTTCATTTTAATGAAGTAGGAAATAATATGAAAAAATATATAATTTGTATCGCAATGGCAATTTTATTGGCGGGATGTGCTTCCGAAAAACAAATTGCAAAACCAGTATCACCCGAAACGGTGAAAACCACATCATCCGAAACGACAAAAGCCGTAGAACAGAATGCTGAAGAGACATCGCAAGCAAAGTATGAAGATTGTGAAACTTGGCCGACTGATAAAGACTGTTTGGTGACGACGGAGCTTGTCAAGCAGATCATATCAGAACATGGCTATGCGGATGTTCTTACAGATAATAAAAAATCACCGCTGATGTGGGCTAAAGATGCCGAAGCAGCAAAAATGCTTTTATGTGCAAACGCAAATATTGATGATGACTCATCGACTGACCAGGTTACGCCATTGATGCTTGCAGCGAGTCGTGGCAATTTGGACGTCGTTCGCGTGCTGATCGAGGCTGGTGCGGATATCAATAAAGGGGATAAACATTACAAGTCGGCGATCATGTATGCCGCGGAGGCTGGCAACGGCGAGGTTGTCCGCGCATTAATCGATGCAGGCGCAAACGTGAATGGCATTGCCACAGAAGGATGGAGCTTTGTAGACGCCTTAGGCTATGGCGCGAAAAGCGGTAATCTGGACGTCGTGCGTACGCTTCTTGAAGCGGGTGGCAACAATAAAACAATTGCTCATCTTGTCGATCCTTTGAGGTTGGCGGTCATGAGCGGCAATGTGGAAATGGTTCGTTTTTTCCTCGAGACCGGGGCGGATGTCGCGATCAGTAAAACGAATGGGTTGATTGACGCAGCGCAGAACGGCAATGCGGAGATCGCTCGCGTACTCATCGATGCCGGTGCAAATGTAACGGCGAGGAGTAAATCTGGCGGATGTGTGATCAACGATGCCTTGGAAGGCGGGAATTTGGAGATCATTCGCATGTTGTTGGATGCGGGAGCCAGGCTGGATTCACACGAACTGAATGACGCTTTGTGTCATGTCGCTGAACTTGGCAAAGCTGATGTCGTGCGCTTTTTACTCGATCATGGCGTCGAAATTCATAAAGCGGTTTGTTATTCGGAGACGGCTTTGATGAAAGCAGCCCAAGGTGGCAATATAGATGTCGTTCGTATGCTCATTGATGCCGGTGCCGATGTCAAAGCCTTCGACCGCACGGTTGGCACAGCCTTGACGAAGGCCGCTCATGCAGGAAACGCGGAGATCGTTCGAATGCTACTTGACGCCGGCGCTGACGCGAATGCCGAATATATTCATGAGGGTGCCGTCAAGAGCGCCTTGGTCGATGCTTGTGAAAAAGTTAATGTGGACGCTGTGCGCATGTTGATCCAAGCTGGGGCTCGCGTCATGCTTACCGAGTGCGAGAACGGAAAGGTGAATAAAAACAGCAACGCGTTGAAGTTTGCGGCACAGGCTGGAAGTCCAGAGATCGTTCGAATGCTGCTTGACGCCGGCGCGAATGAAATTAGCGCGGAATTTAAGAACGACGCGCTCATTTCTGCCGCACTGGCTGGAAGTACAGAGATCGTTCGAATGTTACTTGAGGCTGGTGCTAACGAGAGCAGCGCGGAAATCAAGCACAAAGCGCTCATTTCTGCCGCACAAGCTGGAAGTACAGAGATCATTCGAATACTTTTAGATGCAGGCGCAGCCGTGAACGAAACAGAAGGCAGTAAAGCTGAGTCCAGTTTAATGCATGCTGTCAAAAGTGGAAACGTCGAGGCCGTTCGCATGCTCCTTGAGGCTGGTGCCGATGTCAATTACGTTTCTGGGCCTTTTTTTATGAATGACACCGCGTTGATATACGCCGTGAAAGGCAAGCAGCCAGAGATCGTTCGTATGCTTCTGGATGCCAAAGCCGATATCAATGCCGTAGAACGAGATGGCTGGTCGGTCCTGCATTGGGCTGTTTTAAGTGGCAATCGTGACGCGGTTTACATGCTTTTGGATGCGGGGATCGATCTCAAACGTGAAGAAAACCGCGCGATCTTAGTGACCGCTGCAAATTCCGGTAATGTCGATGTGCTCCACGTCCTTTTAGGGGCTGGTGCTGACCTTAACGCGACTGAAAACGATTTAACACCACTCATGGCTGCGGTGAATAGCAAACAAGTCGAAGCTGTGAGCTCGTTGATCAATGCCGGCGCGGATGTGAATGCCAAAACCAAGGACGGTACGGCGTTGATTATGGCTGTCAAAACCGCTCAGCCGGCAATCGTTCGTAAACTCCTCAAAGCGAGAGCTGATATTCACATTGAAGACGAAAATGGACGCTCAGCGCTCCTCTATGCTCGTGTCGGGGAGAATCTCGAAATTCAGAATTTGATGGAAATGGCTCAAAGAGGCGAACGGATCGAAGATGAACGACCGACCAATGACGAAACGCGTCCTATCGCGTCCGAATGCGAGCGGCTTCATTCTGATGTCAATAAAATGTCCGCCAAAACGGATCGGGAGATCAACTCAGCTGATCAGAGCGAAGTTCAAAAATACCTGAGCCAAAAGTATGGAAACGATGCCTTATTATTACACAGCATATTTCAAACGGCAGTCGTGAATAACGACCTTGTTACGGTTCGTCTCTTTTTGAAAGGTGGCGCGGATGTTCTAAAGACCGACGTATTGGATCGAACGATCTTGATGCTCAACTCGAAAAATTCGGAGATCGTCCAAAGCTTGATCGACGCGGGTGCGAACGTCAAAGCCGTAGATCATTTCGGAATGTCAGTACTCATGTACGCAGCCGCCGGCGGGGTACGCGATGACTTATTGAACGTCAGCCCCCGCGATGCGTCGCAAATACTCGGTGAAGCTTATAAACGCATGATGGTCATGAACGCCTCAAAAGGCAACGTTGAGACCGTAAAACGACTCATTCAGGCTGGTGCGAATGTCAATGCCGCCGATCAATCGGGCTGGACTGCGCTGATGTATGCCGCGGCAACGGGGAACTGGGAGATCGCACAAGAACTCATTAAGGCTGGTGCCAACGTCAATGCTGTGGATGCGGCTCAAAAAACGGCGCTCGTTTATGCCATAAACATTGGCGCAGTTGAGGGCGTGCTCATAACGGACATTGGCGTTGGTAGTCCTAAAATCGTGCGGGCACTCATCGATGCGGGCGCGAACGTCAATGTGCTGGATGGTGAATTGACCGTATTGATGAGGGCTATCCTCAATGGTTATGCGAATATTGCACGCATGCTCATCGAGGCTGGTGCAAATGTCAATGCAACGATCAATAATAATGTCACTGCCTTGCATATAGCCTTGTTGAACGGCAATACATCGATCATGCGTATGCTCATCGACGCGGGCGCAAACCTCAACGTCGTGGATGACAAGGGCATGACGCTCCTCATGTTTGCTGCGATACTCGGTTACACGGATATCGTGAAACACATGTTAGATGCCGGCGCTGACCCAAATGCAAAAGATCAGGATGGAAAGACGTATCTTGATCATATCAAAAAGTAAATCATTCGGTGCGATCGTCCATTCATTACAAGGTTAGTTTGACTGTGCCACGGCTTGAATGGACGAATGCGCAACCCTAAAAATGGCAAATTACGCCTAAAGGAAATAATCATTCGTGTATACGCACTCCATAGGAATGCTTATAGTCATGATCGTATATCTTGCGATCGTGGTTTTGATAGGTGTTTTTTATTCTAAAAGAAATCATGACGATCAGGAGTTTTATCTCGGGGGTCGCAAACTTGGTCCGTTTGTTACGGCAATGAGTGCCGAAGCTTCAGACATGAGCAGTTGGCTTTTGATGGGCCTACCCGGTGTCGCATATCTCACCGGTTGTGCTGAAGCAACATGGACCGCGATCGGACTTGCCCTGGGCACGTACCTTAACTGGTTGTTCGTAGCAAAACGACTAAACGTGTATTCGCGTAAAACTGGCTCCATTACGATCCCAGAATTTTTCTCAAACCGCTACTCAGGCACAAGCAAGGCGCTGTTGGCGATCTCAGCCCTGATCATTATCGTATTTTTTGTTCCATATACGGCGGCAGGTTTTGCCGCCTGTGGCAAGCTCTTTGGCACGTTATTCGATATGGACTATATGATCGCAATGATCATTAGCGCGTTTGTCATCGTTGCCTACACATCCCTGGGAGGTTTTTTAGCGGCAAGTACGACGGACTTGATCCAAAGTATCATCATGACGCTTGCACTGATCACGGTGATCGGTTTTGGCTTAGAGATGGTCGGCGGCATGGACGCGGTGATCGGCAATGCAAGCGCGCTTGACGGTTATTTGACGCTGTTTCAGACACACGATCCCGTAAGCGGAACGGCGTCGCCATACAGCCTGTTGACAATTGCTTCGCTTCAGGCGTGGGGACTCGGTTATTTTGGTATGCCACACATTTTGTTGCGATTCATGGCGATCAAAGACGAGAAAAAACTAAAACTTTCGCGCCGCATTGCCTCGTCGTGGGTCACCATTGCGATGGGAGCCGCGATCTTCATCGGTATTTTGGGCTACTCGATGTCGAAAGCCGGCGTCATCGACACGCTCGTCGGCGCATCCGATGCCGAAACGCTCCTCGTTAAGACAGCGATGGTGCTGGCAAACTACGGCCCATTCGCGTTAGTCTTAGGCGGCCTCGTTCTGGCAGGCATCTTGGCAAGCACGATGTCGACGGCAGATTCACAACTTTTGGCAGCGGCATCGAGTTTTTCGCGCAACTTGTTAAACGGTTGTGCCGGTAAGAAGGTCGAGCCCAAACAAGGTGTCCGGATCGCCCGCTTGACGGTCGTTGCCATTGCAGTGATCGCTGCGTTCCTGGCGCGCAATCCCGATAGCTCGGTGTTTCGCATCGTCTCGTTTGCATGGGCTGGCTTTGGCGCTTCCTTTGGTCCGACCATGCTCCTCGCGCTCTTCTGGAAACGTTCAAACAAGTATGGCGCACTCGCCGGCATGTTAGCTGGAGCCGCGATGGTCTTCATCTGGAAGTTCTGCGTGGCACCCGTTGGTGGCATCCTCGCTATTTATGAACTTCTGCCTGCGTTCATCTTTGGGCTCATCGTCAATATCGTGGTCAGTCTCGCGACAAAACCACCCGAACCCGAGATCCTCGAAACGTTCGATGACGTGAATAAAACAATGAAATCATAAAAATATCATGATTTATGTTTCAATAGATTCACAGATACCAATGATTTCGGGAACTCACAAAATATCTCTTGCCCCTGCTGGACTCGGGAATTCTCCATCTGTCTAAGCTGAAAAATAAAGATAAAAATAGAAGCCTGACAGACACGCACCGGCACTGCCGGTGCGTGAATAGAGAACCTACCCCGTGTGGCGCAAGCCTACGGAGCCTCGTCTACAAGCTATCGCCAAAATCCTTGCGGAATTTACGAACGAGTTCATTCTGCCAATCGCCGATAGCGGCGAGTCGACCGAAGAAGAAGCGAAGAACCTTGGGTTCTTCGACCCAGCGAAGACCGCCGATAAGTTCGCGGTTATCGTAGAGCCATTTAACGCGGTCGGCGCAATACTTGATCTGAGAGAGCGTGAAAACGCGGCGCGGAACAGCAAGACGAAGCAGTTCAAGCTCAGCATAGCGTTCGGTGCCGTCTGCTTCACGCTGTTCGGAAATCGAACCACGTTCCATACCACGAATGCCGCCAGCAATATAGAGGGCTGCAGCCAAGGCGCCAGCAGGATACTGACTCGACGGGATACGGCCTTCGAGGAAGGCGGTCGCGTTAATGTGAGCACCAAGTCCGCCGGCAGGCTGGATCATTGGCACGCCATAATCGACGAGTTCTTTGACAAGGTGTTCGATGAAAATCGGGCCCTGCGAGATGATCTCCATATCGAGGGTTTCGTAAAGTCCCTGAGCCATTGCCTCCATCGAGCGAACTTCCATACCACCGTAGGTCAAAAAGCCTTCGTAGAGCGGCACGTATTCCATGAGTTCACGATAGATATTTTCGTGCATCGTGATGATGGCGCCACCGCGGCTGAAACCAAGCTTGCGGCTCGAGAAGTAAATAATATCGGCGGCAGCGGCCAACTGATGCATAATGTCGCGAATAGGAACGTCTTTGTAGCCTTTTTCGCGCGTTTTGATGAAATAGAGGTTGTCCTGAAGCAACGATGCGTCAATAACGGAACGAATCCCTTCGGCACGGCAAAGATGCAGAACTTCGAGCATATTCGCCATAGAGATCGGCTGACCACCAATAAGGTTGGTACCCGTTTCGATACGCAAAAATGCAATATCTTTTTTGCGTTCATCGATGAGCTGACGAAGACGCGGCATATCAAAATTGCCCTTGAACTGAACGTTGTTGACGGGTTCAAGCCCCTGCGGCGTCACAAGTTCGATAACCTCACCACCACAACGCGTAATATGGGCTTTAGCCGTCGTGAAGTGGAAGTTCATCGGGCAGATCATACCGGGTTTGACGTAGGCTTCAGCCAGAATGTTTTCGCAGGCTCGACCCTGGTGGGCCGGAAGAAAATAGGGCGTACCAAATACGTCTTTAAGCGCTTCCTTGAGACGATTGCACGTTTCACTGCCGGCATACGCGTCATCGGCGCGAAGCATCGCAGATTGCTGAAGATCCGACATCGCATTCACGCCAGAGTCGGTCAGCATATCCATGAAAACGTCTTTATTTTGAAGAAGGAACGTGTTGTTACCTGCTTCAATGATCTTGATCTTGCGTTCTTCAACAGGCGGCAGATAAAGTTTCTGAACGATACGCACTTTGTGCATTTCGAGAGGGACTTGTTCTTCCTGTTTGTAAAATTTAACGACCATAAATCTCCTTAATTTGAAGCCTTGTGTGGTATTAGGCTTCTAAATTTACAAAACAGACGCAAATGCGCGTCGTGCAGAAACGAATAACTGTTTTCGTTCTACAGGAAGTTCGATTATTGACATACTGTCTCCCCATGTCAACACCCTTATTCAATAACCCCACACATTTGAATCTATGCGGCCAATTCTCTCCCACCACGTTTCGAGCGAGTCGACTCTTTAATGATTGCGCAAACATAAAAAAGTCATTAAAAAGCGATATGTAGGCTTTATGCCTACATATATATTAACGACCGTTCAGGGCGCCGACAACTCAGCCAATTCAATGGGCTTTGAATCATAAAAATTCGTCAGGGGGCCGATGCCCCCTACGCGGCTATTGGCGGATACAGATCGTGCCAAGCACGATCAATATCCGCCAATACGCCGCTACCCTCCGTGCGGGGCAAGCCCCGCAACGCCCCACGTAGCTTCTTATGCTTCAAAGATGGCTTAGCGGATGATCGTACTGAACGTGCTGCGTCTGATCTTTTCGTGATCAAACATTACTTGTAAGGAAAACTATGGGAATTCTGGCAACTCTAAGATCCATTAAACCGGCCTTCTGGCTGGCAAATGCCCAGGAAGCCTGCGAACGACTTGCCTATTTCGGCATTCGTGCCGTTTTACCACTCATGATGGTGTCCGTCGGCACAGGTGGGCTAGGCCTGTCCATGTCCGACAAGGGCATCATTTTCGGCGTCTGGGCACTCATTCAATGCATCGTCCCAATGGTCTCCGGCGGTTTTAGCGAATCGTTCGGCTACAAAAAATCCATCATCACGGCATTCATTATCAACACGATCGGCTATCTGCTCATGGCCAACATTCTGCCTTTGGCAGAACTGCTCACGGGCTCTGCCGAGTTGAACACGACGCTCAATTTCTGGCTCATGATGCTCGGCGGATGCACCATCGGTCTGGGAACCGCTATCTTCAAGCCGCCTATCGGCGGCGTCGTCGCCAAATCGCTCAACGAAAAAAACTCAGGTTTTGGTTTTGGACTCTTCTACTGGGTCGTAAACATCGGCGGCTTCCTAGCCCCCATGGCTGCTTCCGCACTGCGTGGAACAAACGAAGCACCGACGTGGAGCTACGTCTTTTATGGCGCCGCCTTCGTCACACTCTTCAACCTGCTCATCACAGTGCTGTTCTTTAAAGAACCTGCTGCCCCCAGCGCGACCATAGCCGACGCAATAAGCAACGAATCAGATAACGCTGCTGCAAATGAGATCGCCGAAAATCCGGCTGAAGCTGACAAACCTGCCAAAACAGTCTCACCCAAAAAGGAATCTGCATGGCAAGTGCTCGTCAAAACGCTTGGCGTTCTGTGGAACGACAAGATGATGTTGCTCTTCCTGCTCATTGTCAGCGGTTTTTGGCTCATGTTCATGCAGCTTTGGGATCTTCTACCCAACTTCCTGGATGAATGGGTCGATCGCCGAGCTGTAGGACAATTCCTCAGTCAGTGGAGCATTTTCAGTTCGTTCCTCGAAACCGATGGCGCCCTTAAGCCCGAAATGATCATCAACATCGACTCGGCCGCGATCATTCTCTTCGTATTACCGCTTTCTGCACTGTTCGCACGCTTCCGAATGATGACCGCGCTCGTTCTCGGTATGCTGATCTCCACGATCGGCTTCGTCATGAGCGGTCTTTCAATGTCTGGTGGTATGGCATGCCTCGCCATCTTCGTCTTCGCCATCGGTGAGATCATCTGCTCACCCAAATTTGACGAATACGTCGGCATGACGGCACCAGAAGACAAAAAAGCCATTTACATGGGCTTCGTCAACATTCCGTTCGCCATCGGCTGGGCTGTCGGCAACTTCCTCAGTGGTCCCCTCTACGACGTTTTCTCGTCCAAAACCACGCTCGCCACACGCTACCTCGTCGAACATGGCGTCGATGCCGCATCGATCAAAGATCTCGATCAACCGCAACTCGTTGAACGCGTTCAACAAATGACCAACGCTGCTGATCCTTTTGCCGTCAACCAGGTGCTCTGGGACGCTTACGATCCGTGGATCGTCTGGATCCTCCTCGGCGTTATCGGAACGATCTCCATGATCGGTATGATCGTCTTCTATTACAAGAGCGGTATGGCTGCAAAAGACAAAGCTGCTTCCAAAACAAGCAATAACGCGGAAAACGCGGAAAACGCGGAAAACGCGGAAAACGCGGAAAACGCGGATAACGCGGAAAACGCGGAAAACGCGGAAAACGCGGAAAACGCGGAAAACGCGGAAAACGCGGAAAACGCGGAAAACGCGGAAAACAACGCCGAATAATAACATGTTGAGACGTGCGATCCGCACGTCTCAACATAAAGCGGTCCGCACTTCTTACGCTCGTCTAGCGTTTCAAATCAAGTATCTGCAAGATCAACGGCAAGACCGACTTTTTAATAACATCCTGGGTCAGTCCATGTTCACCCTCGATGACCAAAAAATGATCTTTACCATACGCCTTCGTGAAATCCGTTTGACAATTGACGACGGTATCCTGCTTGCCAAAGATGCCCCAAACGAGTTTCTTTTCGTCAGGCGTTATTTTTTGTAACGATAATTTTTTCTCGATCTCATTAAATTCATTCAACATGGTCTGATCGACTTTGAACGACGTCGCGCCATCTTCACGTTTATTAAGAAAATCGACGTTTTTGTTCAAATATCTGAATTTCATCGAAATGAGTTTAGCCATGTGAAATGCGGGATTAACCAAAATACGCGGATAACCCTTCATGGTTTCAGCATACATGGCGCCCATCGAGGTGCCTATGATCAGATCAGGCTTTTCGGCATCGAGCAATGCATTTAAAGAAACTAACGCCGCCTGAGGCATGATCGGAATATCGGGAGAAATGACCTGAACGCCGTAATCAGCATAAAGGTAGTGACGCAACGCGGTGGCCGTCCCAGTTGATCCCGAACTCGCAAAACCGTGTAAACAAAGTATTTTTTTCATATCACGCCTTGAATTGACAAATTCAATCATAACTCGCCCTCAAGCTACACGTCATTGGAAAGCCACACGAGTCACACATCACGCGAAAGCGTCAAATAGACGCGATGCCCAGCCGCCACGTGACGATGAACATGCCAGGCAGGATCACTGGCTATGAGCGGTGCCACAAACGCCTCGTCATCAGCCTGACTCAAATAACACGCAATGACGGCCTGATCACGATCCACCCAGGGCCGACACAGTTCGACCCAGTCACCCGGACGCGTAAATGCCTTCGAGATCGCGGTTTTGACACATGGCAGGTCCAGCTGCTCAATGCGTTGATTGTGAACGCGGATTTTGGACAGACCCAGTTCACGACAAACGAGCTGAAGAAACGCGTAACGCTTGGTGCGCGGCTCGACCAGATGCATCTCGACCTCCGGATAGAGGATCTTCAACGGAATGCCAGGAAATCCGGCACCACTTCCCACATCGATCAACGGACCAACCGGCTGAAGCACCTTCAAGATCTGAAGCGAATCCACCATCATTTCGTTGACAAGCGCATCTGGCGTCGAAAATCCCGTCAAATTCGTCTGCTTTTGATAATGCAGGATCAACTCAATATAACGCACAAAACGCTGACTGGCGTCATCGTTCCACGTGTTGATCTCACGGGCAGCCCAGCCTTGAAGCGCCTCTACGGCAGTTTGAACAGAGGTCATGGTCATCTCAAATAATTAGTGCTTATTAACGAATAAATAAAGACTATAAGCGCATGAACGCGAAGCGTTCAAAGCGCGGTGGCTTCTTGATGTCTTTGCGCATAAGCCAACGGGCGCTTATGCGGCTGGAAGCCGCTGATTTAAATAACCCCGTCCGTCGAAGCCGTAGGCGAGACGGGCGAGGAACGCAATATCCCCCACCCACTTTTTTGTCCGCGCGCCAAAAGCGCAAGAACACCTCGGTGAGCTGTAACCGATCTTAATTATTATACAAAATATATCGCAAGAAAGGCGCAAAAAGTGGTAGACACGGTGCGCTTTTTCGTGGCCTTGGGCAGGGAGTTGTGTGCGTGTCTAGAAAAATGGTTCATATTAGCCAAGTCGTGGCGTTATTCGTCAGCTGGCTTACGTGTACGATCGCTGTGCCGGCGTGGGCGCAGGACGTCACACCACCGCCTGACACCTATTTTGACTTCGCCATGCACGACGAAGATCACATTTACACAAAAGGCGTCTGGCCCGACGATGCCAAAAAAGTTTACGAACAACGCAAACTGGAGTCGTCTGACGCACTTGACACCGAATTCCTCGCGCAATCCGTCGTAGATGATTACGTCGAAGGCGAAGAACAAAACGCCACAGAACGCGATGACGATTTCGTCCCCACGACGGTCTTTGATGCGCCCGTCGGGGCGGTTTATCGCGTGACGGACCTCACGCTCAACTGCGATATCGAATTCTGTCAATCAAAGCAGAACATCGACGCCCTTCTGCGCGCCACAGGACTCAGTCTTGGACGACTGGCTTCTACTCAGGAACTCGCCCTATCCATCGAACGACTCAGAAAAACCGGTTACTTCTCAAATATTAAGCAAACGCCCGTCTACGAAGGCGAAAACGTCCGCGTACACTTCGACGCCGTTGGACACCAGATCATTCGCGCCGTACGCTTCGACGTCAAAGGCGCACTCTTCGACTCTGAACTCAAAAAAAGAATGATCCTCCGCGCAGGAAGCCCGCTCTACCCACGAACCGCGCTCCTCCGCGGTCACGACGCCGATGCCATGTCACGAGAAGAACTCACAAAGATCGCCATCGATGACCAGGTCAAAAGTCTCGAACGACTGTACCAAAAAGAAGGATACCTCGACGCAAAAGTCACCATCGACGTCGTGCCGGTTGAAGAAAACCCAGAACACGTCGATCTCATCATAAAAGTTGCAGAAAGCCACGGATATGGCCTCGGAAAAGTCTATGTCCGCGGTCACAATGCCTTCAAATACTCCGAAATTGAGTCCACTTTCCGATCCGGGTTCAGCTTTTTCGGCAATGCTACCAAGGAACAGATCGAAGACTCCATCGAAGAAGTCCTCGAGCTCTACCGTGATGCCGGATACTATCAGGCAAAAATCGATTTTGTCTCGCGTCTCAATGAACAGAACAAAACGATCGACGTCTTTATCGACATTGACGAAGCGCACAAATGGAGCGTCGAGTACAAAGGCAATGCCGCACTCTCCACAAAAGAACTCAACGGCGTTTTGACCTTCCGAACGTCCGGCTACGTCGACGGCGCTGAGATCGAGGCCTCTGTCGAAGCCCTACGAAACCTCTATATTTCTGCTGGTTATTACTGGGTCAAAGCCTCCGGCGAAATGATCAAACCGGGAAACATCATTCTCTTCACGATCGACGAAGGACCACATACAGAAATCGGCTCCATCAAATTTGAAGGCGCATACGAGATTCCAGAAGACGAGCTCTTTGGCATCATTGACAGCACAGAATACGCAGCCTTCGGCAACGGCGCTTATCCGCAGCGCGCGATGATCGCCGACGACGCGGCCAAAATCGTCGATGCCTACCGTGAACGCGGCTATCTCAATGCCGACGTCCCACGTTGGACGCTCGAAAAATACCCAGGCGACACGCGATGGACGCTGACCTTTTTTGTCAATGAAGGACAACAATCCGTCTTGGACCATCGTCAGATCCGTTACACCGACCGCGCCCAGTTTGATCAGTACGAGGTCAAGATCGACAAACCGTCGACCAACGTGTTCAGCGACTACGCATTGCGCGCTGAATCCACCGCCATCACCAAGCAGCTTCGCGCGCGTGGTTACGCCACGATCGCCAATCGACCGCGTTGCGTTTCCTATGCCTCGGATGGCACCATCGCAAGCTTGGAAACATGTGAGATCGCCGACTACCCCGCAGAATGTTTCCCCGAAGACCCTGCTGAACTCTGTCAACCCATCGACAAGATGCAGCCAGAACTGGGCGAGTCCTGTACACGAACTTATAAGACCTGGCATGATGAAGAAAACGGAAAACGATGTCAGATTCAGGACGGACTGCTAGGACAGATCATCGACGTCGAATACGAGATCACGCTCGGACCAAAATATACCTTTGGTGACGTGTTTACACACGGAAACGTCGTCACACGCGACTGGGTCGTCAACCAGGACATTCCGATCCAACGCGACGACACCTTTGACTACAACAAAATTATGGAGGCGCGAACGCTCCTGCGTCAGCGCACGATCTACAACTCCGCCTCGCTCAACGTCATTGGCGTCGACGACAACCTCGTCGTCAAGTCCGAAAATGCCGACTCCACAGGCACGACCGAATACCCCGTGCCGCTCGTCGTCAACCTCGAAGAAGCACGACGCCGATGGTTCGACTTTGCACTCGGTCTGCAGCTCACCAGCGATGACTGGCTACTCACCGGTGAAATCGAATTCGTCGAAGCCAACCTGCTCGGACTCGGTTGGGATCTCCGCGTCCTGCTCATGCCCGAAGCCCGATTCCTCAACGGAAGCGAGTGGGTCTTCACCCAAAAATTCAATCAGAACTTCTTTGCACTGCTCACCCTCACCGTGCCGCTCTTTCCGTCACGTGGCCTGGACCTCGTCGGACAGCTATTCTACGACCTCCGTTACATTCCCGAGACCGACAAAGAAGAAGCCGGTGGACTCGTCGAAATTCAGTGGAATATCGACACAAACTGGTTCGCAGCACTCGCCTTTGAAGCAAAAACCTCCGTCACTTCATCATTCGCCTTCGACGTTTCAAACGACCTCGACGCCTATCATGCCTGCTATCCCGTCACTTTCTTTATGGATTGCCCCTTCGCAGACGATGACCGTTCCGTCACGCTGTCCCTCACACCACGTGCCTTTTACGACGGACGCGACAGCCCTCTCTCGCCCAAAAACGGCTTCTATATCGAAGGAAAACTCAAATTAGCCTATTCAGACTCAGTCGGCATCTACGCCAAACCCGATCTCCGAGCATCCTACATCTTCACGTTCCTCGAATATTTCACGCTCGGCTTCAACCTCAGACTCGGTCTTAGTTTCATGCCACAGAGCTCCACGCTGCCGCTCATCGACCGCTACTTTCTCGGCGGGCTGAGCATGCGTGGTTACGATAACGACGCACTCGGGCCGCGCCTCGTCAATTCGCTCACTCCAAACGTCGCCACCAACGAAGCCGCCGGCGGCGAAGCTCTCTTCAACTTCAATGCGGAACTCCGCTTCCCGATCTGGAACAGCGTCGGCATCTTCGCCGCCATCTTCCTCGACACGGGCAGCATCGTCGAACACCAACCCACATATTACGACGGCGGCGATTTCTTCCGCGAAATGTTCGTCAACGAAATGCGCTACACCGCCGGACTTGGCCTCCGATGGCTTATCAACGACGCCATTCCACCCATCGTCATCGACTACGGCTTCATCCTCAACCGTCGTCATGGTGACCCGCTCGGAAGCTTCAGCCTCAACGTCGGTTATACTTTTTAAACTTTGAGGGGGAAGTCTCCCCCTACGCGGCTATTTCGAATCGAAATACGCCGCTACCCCTTCGCCTGGCAGGGCCCATCACAGGCTTCCAAATGGTCGCGATTGTGTTTGCGGTCAAGCACTTCGTTGACCGCCGTCTTGGCGATAATAGCACGGACGAGCAGCTCGAGTTCCGAACCTTCTGAATAGTCGGCTGGCGCAAAATAACGAATTCGATTGTCGCGCATCATTTGATAGACACTCGTTTTGTCGCCCGTCTTGGGGTTGTACACGCAGATCGCATGCCCGTCATACTGATTGACGAGTTTCATACAGGGAATGTCGGTCGCGCTGTCGCCTATGTAAACCATGTTTCTGAATGGAACACGGAAATTTTCCGGCGCAATATGGTCATTCACACCAGGATCGTTAATATCTAAAACACCTTTGCTGATGCGAAAAACAAACTGAGTTTTATTCGTATAATTAACGACCTGAGCAGGCCACATCGCAATACCGCGCTCATTATAACAAAACGAACTTGCATATATCTTTTCAAATTCGTGCGCGATACTCGTGCCTTCGATCATTTCACGAAGTCCGGATGAAATAATATAATGTTCCACGATGACGCCGCTCTGTCGTCCAAACTCGCGGATGCGACGGAACCACGTCGTCACGCCATCAAACAGTTCAACGCGAGAACCATATTCAGCCAGCATCTGACGCGTAAACGGCATGCGTCCTTCCGATTCGATGCGCATTTTCAACATGTACGCCAGAGTGCTGTCCATGTCGTTCTGCTTCGCGATGCGGTTGGCTTCGCGCCAAAACTCATTCACGTCAAAACCCACTGACTGAATAAAACCCTGGGCCTGCATGTCATCCGGAGAAAGCGTCTTATCAAAGTCGTAGCAGATCGCGACCACCGGCAAAGCTTCTTTCGTGCGTCTTTCAAATTGTGGTGTCATCGCTCAAATCCTCAAACAGCATGCTGATGCACAGATCCGCGTCTTATGATCTCAAACGGCGTTTTGCGCGACGTCGCCTCAAAACACCAGACTTATTCCACGTCCACATTGGACGTGAAGCACTTGTTGATATAACCGACCTGCGCGTCGTATTCAATTTTATACCAACACCCATTCTGCTCGATCGGCTTAACGAGTTCACCGCTTTTAAGGGCGCCTAAAACGTCGTCAGCATGATCAGACGAGCGACGAACATTGAGTTTTTTAGATTCCACACGCACTTTATCTGGTAACTGCGCTTTAAGATCCGTGTTGCAGTCACAAAGATAACCCGTTTTACCGTTCAGACTGATCTTGAGCCACCCCGATTCATTCTCGGTGAAGCAGACCTCTGTCCCCACATTCTTGATCGTGCCGACCTTGTTGGTCGTCCCAAACGGATGAACGCGAACGGGCGTATTCGGCTCAATGACGGTGACTTTTGTGCAGTTCTCTGGTTCTTCCGCGATTTCGTTATTCTGGGCAACAATTTTGATGTTTTGTTTGGCGTGCGAAGGCTCTTCTTCCACGGCAGACTGGGTTATGCCATTGGCCTTCACCACATTGGGCTTTTTGGGTTCACCATGTTTGCTCACGAGCACCATAATTATGATAAACAAGATCAAAAAGAGGAGCGCAAAGCCGAGTATGGCCATGTTGCGTGGACGCCTCAAAAACGCCTTGAACGAAGGCAGCTTGCGAATAATAGCGACCGGCACGTCAAGCTGAGCGACGGTCTCAACATTCTCGAGCTCATCCTCTTCGGACAAACCGGTCTGACAACCATCACTGGACGCAACTCTGTACGGATTTAGAGCGTCGGGCGGCAGCGACATCACGTCAACCGTCTCCACCTCTTCACCTGGATCCGGAAAACGCGGTTCCATGCCTGCGGGAACATCGGGAAACTGCGGATCGTCCATCGAAACTGGCGGAACCGCAAAACGTTGCGGCATCATGGGAACGGGTTTTGGAACCACACGCGCTGCGGTCCTCTGGGCCTGACCGCCATACTGCGGCGCATTTGAAAAATCGAGGTTGGTCGATTCGTCATCCAGACCTTCCTGGGACGGATCAACGAGCTGAGTCGCAGCTGACACATTCTTCTCGCCCATCGCTGAATGCAACTGAGCTGAAACATCAAGCGACATCGTCGCGTTGAGCACGGGCGCCGTCGCAGGCGAATCATGGCCAGACAACATGTTCGAATCGAGCGCCCCCAAAGCCATCGTCTGGTTTTCCGGCGACCCAACCGGCTGTTTCGAAGGTTGTGACGCGTTTTCAACGGGTTCCTGCGGCAAATTCTGCGTCGGCGAATCACTCGTCAAAACCGGGTTCTCAAGACGCGACGAGCGACGGGCTTGCGCGCTTTCAAAAACGATCGGGTTTTCAGAACGAGACGGGCGAAGATTCCCACCGGACACAATGGGATTCTCAAGACGCGATTTACGCGGCGGCTCAGGCTGACGAAGCACAAAAATTTCACCCGGACCAGGCATCGCCAGACCATCATAATCCGTCACGGGCGCACTTTTCACCGAACCTGGCTTCTCTTCACACGCGTAATCACCAGGCTCATGCTCAAAACTCGGATGACCATCCTCGTTTTTCCAGATCACACGATGACCACAGAGCGCACAAAACAAGTCGTGAGATGTCGATGCCGTGATCTCGTTCGGATCCACTAAGTAATCTTTGCCCCAACCCTGTTTGTAAACATGCGTCAATTTCATGGCCATTCCCTATTGAACGTACGACCCAAAAACAGTCTTATAGTATAACCATTTTATCGAAAACGCACAAATTTTGACCTTCTTACGCAAAATGTAGGTGTTAATCCCACCACTTTGCGCTATAATTTGTGGCTGTTTTTGTGTCGCGTGGACGCATGAGTTTAACGCTCAGGCGAAGTCGCGCTTCGGTTCAAGGACGATTTGAGGCGACGTGCATACGTCTTCACCGCTACAAGGTCTTTCATGGAAGCAACGTTACCCATCTGGCTCGAAAAAGCTCAATCCAATCGTGAGTTTTGGAGAAACGTTTTGAATGCCAAAAAACTTCAAACAAAACATCACGAAATGATAAAAAATCGGCTGAATGCCCTCACACCGGCTGAAATGACCGAAGACGAGGTCATGGCACGCCTGATGATCAAGGGCGAGTTGGAACCAGAAATGGTTTTTCAACAGATCGAATATTCGGAAGGGTTTCCGATCTGGACTTCGCGCAAAACCGTGATCTTCATGCACAACCTCGCGGGTTCACGCTGGTCGGTCGAAGGCGATTTCAGCGACTGGAAACCGATCCCCATGAAGCGGACCAAGTGTGGCCGCATCAGCTATGTCGAAATTCCTGTCGAAGAATTCAAAAACGACGGACTCGGCTACAAATTTGTGCGTCGCGACGGCGAAACCTTTGCCGATACCCATGCTCGCCATTTCAACTACGACGCCAACGGCGAAATATCGCTGCTCAAACGCCCCCAAAATACGCAGTTCCTCATGCGCTGGAACAACTTTGAAAGCCCCCAGGGCCTCAAGCCGCGTCCAATTCACGTACTCGTACCGGCCTGTGATGGCCCATACGACGTCCTTTACACGCATGACGGCCAGAACCTCTTTGCGAATGACAGCATCTGTGGCGGCTGGAAGCTTTGTCAGAATATGCACAAAGTCAAGGGCAACTTCCTGATCGTCGGCATCTGGAACACCATTGACCGCATGAGTGAATACACGCACGTCGAAGACACCGACGAAGACGGCTACCATGCCACACTCGGCAGCAAATATGCCGATTTCGTCGAGCACACCGTGCGCCCGTTCATCGAGTCCCGCTTTGAAACGACCCCAAAAGCCGGTCTCATGGGTTCTTCGCTGGGCGGACTGATCAGTCTTTACATTTCCAACCGGTTTCCCGGCCGCTATGCCGCTGTCCTGGCGCTCTCACCCACGACGGCATGGGGGCGCTTCGCCGACGACCACGGCGTCACCATCCGCGACTACTACGAACAGGCCGGTCACCAGAACACGTTCCTATACATCGACCACGGCGGCGAATTCCCGGCTGGCGGCCAGCCCGCCGTTCTGGACCACACGGTGGCCGTGCGCGACGAGTCGGAATGGGCCAGCGCTTACGACAACTGCTGCTACACCTTCGACTTCGTTTCGGCACTCGTCGAGATCGGCTATCGACAGAACATCGACATGTTCTATCAGCACATCCACGGCGCACTCCACAATGAAGTCGCCTGGGCTGAACGCGTCTGCAAGCCGCTGCGCCTTTTTATGAAGGTTTAACCACCGACGCCCTCCATCATACATTTGCCGAGCGTATGGAGCGAAGCGAGAAGCTCGGCACGGCGGGCGTATGGAGCGAAGCGAGAAGCCCGACGAACCAAAGACAAAAACAACATTATATATTGTTTCGGCGCGTCTTCGGACGCGCTTGCTCGTTTTTGTCCCAAACGCAAAACAACAGCCCAAATGGCCCCCATGGCCCAGCCTCAAAGCCCGTCTGCGTGTGATGGCAAAGGATATGGTCATTGTAGGTGAATGTAGGTGTAAAAGTTTGAAACCTCGTTGCGCAGAGAGCGGAAATGTGTTAGTGTATTGCCCGCAAAATCGCGGCCTTAAGTCTGGGACGCGATATGGTCATGCTTCATTGTGAAGCCAATTTTCTAAGGAGAAGGCAAATTATGGCCGGTAAAACAAAAACAATTGATGGTAACGAGGCTGCTGCGCATTCCGCGTTTATGACCAACGAGGTCATTTGCATTTACCCGATCACGCCGTCGTCAACGATGGCTGAACTTTCGGATGACTGGGCTTCGAAAGATCAGACGAACCTTTGGGGTGACATTCCCCGCGTCGTCGAGATGCAGAGCGAAGCTGGTGCAGCGGGCGCGGTCCACGGCTCCCTCGTGGCTGGTTCACTCACGACGACCTTCACGGCGTCACAGGGCTTGTTGCTCAAGATTCCTAACATGTTCAAAATCGCTGGCGAATTGACGCCTGCCGTTTTCCACATTGCTGCACGCTGCCTTGCCAGCCATGCACTTTCGATCTTTGGTGATCACAGCGACGTCATGCACGCCCGTACGACCGGCTTTGCCATGCTCTCCTCCACGAGCGTTCAGGAAGCACAGGATATGGCCATGATCGCCCAGATGAGCACGCTCAAATCCCGCGTGCCTTTCCTCCACTTCTTTGATGGTTTCCGCACGAGCCACGAAGTCAACCGTATTGACCTCCTCTCGCTCGAAGATGCCCGCGCCCTCATCGACGAAGACCTCGTTCAGGCTCATCGTCAGCGCGGTCTGCACCCCGAAAACCCGACCATCAAAGGTACGGCGCAGAACCCCGACATCTTCTTCCAGGCTCGTGAAGCCAGCAACCCGTACTATGATGCGGTTCCCGGCATTGTTCGCGAAGCCATGGCCCGCTTCGAAAAACAGACTGGCCGTCACTATGACCTCTTCGATTACTATGGCGCAAAAGACGCCGATCGCGTCGTCATCCTGATGGGCTCCGCCATCGGCGCCTGCCACGAAACCATCGACACCCTCAATGCCAAGGGCGAAAAAGTCGGTGCCCTCGCCATCCACCTCTATCGTCCGTTCGATGCCAAGGGCGTCCTCGCTGCCCTCCCCAAAACGGTCAAATCCATCGCCGTTCTCGATCGTACGAAAGAAGCCGGTGCACTCGGCGAACCCCTCTACCTCGATATCGTCGCCGCTGTCAGCGAATACTGGCGCGACATCGTCGGTACCTCCATCCCCACCATCATCGGTGGCCGCTATGGTCTCTCCTCCAAAGAGTTCACCCCCGCTATGGCCAAAGCCGTCCTCGACGAACTCAAAAAAGATGCACCCAAGAATCACTTCACGGTCGGTATCAATGATGACCTCACGCACCACAGCCTCGCCTGGGATGCCTCCTTCATCACAGAAGATCCCGAAAACACCCGCGCCATCTTCTATGGTCTGGGTTCCGATGGTACCGTCGGCGCAAACAAAAACTCCATCAAGATCATCGGCGAAAACACCCCGCTCAACGCTCAGGGCTACTTCGTTTATGACTCCAAAAAATCCGGTGGTGAAACCATTTCTCACCTCCGCTTCGGTAAAAAGCCCATCAAGGGCGCTTACCTGATCCAGCGCGCAAACTTCATCGCCGTCCATCAGTTCGGCTTCATCGAGAAGAAAGACGTCCTCAGCAACGCCGAAGACGGGGCTACGCTCCTTCTCAACTGCCCGTACTCCGTCGATGATGCCTGGAATCACATCCCTGCCGAAACCCAGAAACAGATCATCGACAAGAAGATCAAACTCTTCATCATCGATGCTGGCTCCGTGGCCGAAAAAACCGGTATGGGCAACCGCATCAACACCGTCATGCAGGCCTGCTTCTTCAAACTCTCCGGCGTTCTCCCCGAAGACGAAGCCATCATGCGCATCAAAGAAGCTGCCAAGAAAGCTTACATGAAGAAAGGTGAAGCCGTCGTTCAGAAGAACTACGCCGCTATCGATGCCTCCATCGAAAACCTCCACGAAGTCAGAGTCCCCGGCACCGTCGGCGACCTCAAACGTCTCTCCATGGACTACACCGGTGCCCCCGAATACGTCCAGAAGATCATGTCCAAACTCGTCAAAGACGAAGGCGAAAAACTCCCCACCAGCATCTTCGATGCCGATGGTCATTTCCCGACCGCCACGACGAAATGGGAAAAACGCGGTATCGCCCGTGACATCCCCATTTGGAACCCCGAAGCCTGTATCGGCTGCGCCTTCTGCTCCATCAGCTGCCCGCACGCCGCCATCCGTATCAAAGCGGTCAAGCCCGAACTCCTCGCCGGCAAACCCGATTCCTTCACAACGCGTGAATGGAAAGGCAAAGAAGTCGAAGCTGGTTCCCAGATGCGCGTCCAGGTCTATGCTGATGACTGCACCGGTTGCGGCGTCTGCGTAAACACCTGCCCCGCCGCTGCAAAGGGTGCCCTCTCGATGCAGTATCGTCTCGATCACATCGACGAAGAACGCGCCAACCTCAAATTCTTCGATACCCTCCCCTACAAAAAACGTACGGAAGTCGACAAAGCCAGCGTCAAGGGTTCGCAGCTCATTCAGCCGCTCTTCGAATTCTCCGGCTCCTGCGCCGGCTGTGGCGAAACGCCCTATGTCAAACTCGTTTCCCAGCTCTTCGGTGATCGTATGGTCGTCGCCAACGCCACCGGTTGCTCCTCCATCTATGGTGGTAACCTCCCGTCCACGCCGTGGTGCGTCGACGAAAATGGTAACGGTCCTGCCTGGGCTAACTCCCTCTTCGAAGATAACGCCGAATTCGGTCTCGGTATGAGACTCGCTCTCGACCAGCAGATGGATATGGCCAAAGCCCTCCTCCGCAAAAACGCTGATAAGATCGGTGCTGACCTCGTCGATCGTCTCTGCAACGCCGAACAGAAGTCCGATGCCGACTTCGATCGTACGCGCGCTGACATCGCCGCACTCAAAGCCAAGATCGCTGGCTGTGACTGCGAAGACAGCAAACGTCTCATGAACGTTGCTGACGCGCTCCTCAAGAAATCACTCTGGATCATGGGCGGCGACGGTTGGGCCTACGATATCGGTTACGGTGGGTTGGATCACATCTTCTCACTCGGCCGCAACGTCAACATCCTTGTCCTCGACACCGAAGTTTACTCCAATACAGGCGGTCAGGCCTCTAAATCCACCAGCCGTGGCGCTATCGCCAAATTCGCGGCCGGCGGTAAACCTGGCGGCAAAAAAGACCTCGGCCAGTTTGCAATGGCTTATGGCAACGTTTACGTCGCCACCATCGCCCTCGGCGCCGATCGCAACCAGGCTCTCAAAGCCCTCAAGGAAGCTGAAGAATATGAAGGCACGTCCCTCATCATCGCTTACAGCCCCTGCATCAACCACGGTATCGATATGAGCAAAGCTCAGGATCGCATCAAGACGGCTGTCGACTGCGGTTACTGGCCTCTCTATCGCTATATGCCCACCACCGATGCGGCGGCCAATCCCTTCAAGCTCGATTCGAAAGAACCGAAAGGCAACTTCGAAGACTTCGCTATGCAGGAAGCCCGCTTCAACCTCCTCAAACGTACCAAACCTGAACTCGCCGATAAACTCTTCGCTATCGCCCAGAAAGATATCGACGAACGTCTCGCCTTCTACAAACAGCTCGCGAACGTTACCCGTCAGGTCAATAAGTAATGTCACGGCGTAGCCATGCTACGCCGACTGGCGCTCGCCTTGAGCCGCAAAATTTGCGGCTCTACGGTTCGCTAACGCCGCTATCCAAATAGAGACGTGCTACGG
>JAZUKH010000072.1:0-16624 GCA_045643185.1 Myxococcota bacterium
TTTCGTCGACGGCGCCAAATGGAACTCGTTTGAAGGCGGTCAAGTCGCCGGTCAGATACAGGTCGAGACCACGAACGACTCGTTGTCTATCGAAATCGGGCAAGAAATCGATTTTTCAGTTTATCCGCAGTTTTTTAACTACGGCACAGGCAGCCACTTTGCGCACGTGGTCGGGAGCGAAACGGTACTTGTTCTGTCAGGACGTCGTTTGTTGGGCATGATGCCGGGTTTCAGCGACCTTCGCAGCAAAAAGATGTGGTCGCTTCCGACCAACGAGTTTTCGCGCATCGAAGTGCGCGTTGGTGGTCAGCTCTGGGCATACAAGCCCCAAAACACGGACGATCCAAACGACTCGAAAGCCTGGATCGGCGAGCGTCCTCTTGGTCAAACACCCGACATAGAGATTTTTGAACTGAGCGAGAAAAAGCTGATCAGCTTCGTCAAAACGCTGTCACGTCTCGAAGCGGTACGCTTCACGACGCCTGAAGAAAGCCTGGACACGCTCGACGCAGCAGAGATCCGGGTTTTTCTGAACAACGAGAGCGAACCAGCCCACGTGCTCAAACTGGGTGGTTCACATGAAAGCATCTATCGTCAAGCCCAGTGCGACGACAGTGCGGTGTTCATTCTTTCAGAACCGGTCGTGAACCTGTTGCTACAAACAATCGCAGCCGACCCCGCCAAGTAGAGGGCCCTGCCAGGCGAAGGGGTAGCGGCGTATTTTTTCCACGATGCCGCGTAGCCTGCTACGCGGCATCATAGAAAAAATAGCCGCGCAGGGGGAGACTTCCCCCTCCTCATACAAAGCTCCAACAAGCGCAAGGACCTTTGCGACGCAGAAAAAACCGCTTTTGTTGTGGTATAATCGTGATTGTGATAGAGTAGAATATGGATTTTTAGGCTCTGAGAGACGTCTTGGTGACGTCATTTTGCCTGTATATTTCACAAGCCGCATTTCTCTTTTTACAGAGCAACGCAGGAACAGAAGATGAGACAACCCGAACCGTTTGGAAAATTTGTACTTCTTGGTCAGGTCGCCGTGGGTGGCATGGCGGAGATTTATAAAGCGCACTATGCCGATCCCGCAGCGCCGCAATTTGACATAGCCATTAAGCGCATTCTTCCGTCGTATACAGAAGATGAAAGTTTTGTGACGATGTTTAAGGACGAAGGCAACATTGCGCTTCGTCTTCAGCATCCGAATATCGTGCGCGTCTATGAAGTTGGCGAAGTCAACAACGACTGGTACATAGCGATGGAATACGTTCATGGCACGGACCTTCGTGTTTTGAGCGACGCATGTGAACGTGCGAACAGACGCTTTACGTCGACGCAAGTCGCCCGCATCATTTGCGAAACGGCGAAGGCGTTGGATTATGCGCACAAATGCACCGATGAGACGGGCGCAAGCCTGAACATCGTTCATCGTGACTGCACACCGCACAACATCATGATCACGTTTGATGGTCAGGTGAAGCTGATGGACTTCGGTATTGCGAAAGCCGCGAGCCGAGCGACCAAAACGCGAGTCGGTACCGTCAAAGGCAAAAGCAGCTACATGAGTCCGGAACAGGCGCGTGGCAAAAACCTTGACGGCCGCAGCGACATGTTCACGCTTGGTACCGTTGGCTGGGAAATGCTGACAGGGCATCGTCTTTTCAAAGCCAGCAACGATATGGAAGCGATCGGCAAGATCCTGAAGATCGAAACGGTTCATCCTTCCGACATCGACGCCAAGATTCCGCGTGAACTTGGCGACATCATCATGACGACGCTCGAAAAAGATCGCGATGCCCGGTATGCAACGTGTGGCGAACTTGCCGAAGCTTTGGAAGCCTATCTTCGCATGCGCGGTGACCGTTCGGACGCACAGCTCGGCCTCGTAGTTCAACAACTTTTGGGCAAGAATGGCCATAGTGCGTCGGAAATTCCGATGTATGTTCCGGGTGACGGCATTGTGGGCATCGACGAGCAGGGTAATTTCGTGTCGAAAGGCCAGGTTGCGCCCATGGCTGCCCCGATTCCGATGCAGCAACCGCAAATTCAGTCTTCGATGAGCAACAACATGATCCAGGGTCAACGTTCCATGACCGGCATGGGTCCCGTTGGCGGCAATCTGACGCCGATCGGCGCCACACAGTCTGCGGTTTATGACCCCAGTATGTCGGTCTCCGCGCTTCCGCCCAAACGCCCGATCGGTCTGATCGCCGGCAGCGTCGCGCTCGCGATCCTCATGATCCTGTTCCTCGTACTCGGTATTCATTTCATCTCGAAAACCCCGAATGCCGCCGACGACTTCGCAATTCCTGAAGCCCGCATTCAGCTCAAGACCACGCCTTCCGGCGCGACGATCATCGTCAACGGCGAAAAACTCGACAACAAAACACCGTTTGCCTACAAAGCCAAACTCGGTACCGACCTCGAAATCGAATTCCAACTGGATGGCTACGAAAATGCCGTTGAAAGACGCGAAACGCGCTTGCTTTCGCAAAACATCAGCGTTGATCTGATCACGAAGGAAGAAGCGAATAAAGCCAACTTGGAAGCCCTTCCCGAACTCGTGATCCACACGTCGCCTGAAGGCGCCAACATCAAGATCAATGGCGAAGATATGGGCACCTCGCCCGTCACGCTCAAAGACTTGAAATTCGGCACAGAAACTAAGATCGAAGTCAGCGCAGATGGCTACGATACCAAAGAGACGGTTTTTGTAGCCTCCAAGGGCGTTGACCCCGAAACGACGGTTTCACTCGTCAAGACAGAAAAAGCGGCCAAGGTCGCCGCTGCGGCCCCGTCCAAACCGGCAACGACCAAACAGCCGACGGTGACCAAGAAACCGGCTTCGAGCGTCAAGAAAGACAAAGCGTCATCGGGTTCAGGTACCGGTACCATCACCGTCAAAGCCAAACCGTGGGCTGTTGTTTCGATCGACGGCACCCGCGTCGGCAGTACACCCGTCAGCAAACGCTCACTCAAAGCCGGCTCACATAAAGTTGAGCTGAACCACCCCGCCAAGCAGAAGAAAGTCAACAAGACTGTGACGATCAAGTCAGATGCCGATACGGAGATCAGCTACGATTTCAATGCCGACAAGTGGCTCTAATTTCCAAATCGTTTTCTCGCTCATCACGGCAGTTGCCATCGTTATTCTACTGGTCGTGATGGGCGGTCAAACGTCATACACGCAACGCGTCAGCGAATTTCTGAGCGCGTTGCCGCCTGAAGGTGCGACCTGCCGCGTCGAAGGACAAGTGCAGCAACTGACGCCAAACGCATTTAAGTTGTGCGAAAACATCACGTGCGTTAACATTGATACAACGCTGTTGAAGACTGGCCCCACACTTCGACCCAACCAGACGGTCGTCGTTTTCGGTCAATGGACGCGCTCGGCGATTCAAGCCGATGACATCATCACTCCATGCCAGGTACATTAGATGAGTATCACGCCCACTTTATGGTGTTTAATTCTCTTTTCAGCGCTCGGTCTGCTGTTAGGGGCATTTTTGTGGCCTAAACGCCGCTTTTTTTCAGCGTCTATCGCGTGTTTTGGCCTATTTTCGGTTTTGGTGTGGCTGAGCTTCGAATCGCTGGATGCCATTTGGGCAAGTCCGTTCACAGCCAAGTCGATCGAGATCCTCGTTCTTCAGCTCCTTTGCATTTTGGAAACCCACCCAGGCAGTGGCGCCTACCTGAGTCAAAAGTCACGCCACGATACGACGTCCCTCAAGCTCGTATCGTTGATCGCGACGTATAGCCTGTTTCAAACAACGTTATTGACCGAAGTTCCGACGGAACAGGCGACGTTGATGCTGTCCCACACGTTCGCGCCAGCCCACATTTTGTCGGCCATGGCGGCCAAAGCCACCGCCCTGTGGGCCGCAGCCAAATTGGTCTACGAGCTCGGTCCCAACGATAATGAGCCCCATCAGACGTGGAGCAACGCCATTCAACGCGGTCTTTTGGGCCTGTCATGTCACAGCGCCATCAGTCTGGCCCTGATCTACGGCACGTGTGCCATCCTGCTTGGCATGGCGTGGGCACTAGACGCCAGCAGCTGGCACAGTTTGTGGCAGTGGGACCCGATCGAAACGCTTTCGCTCATAACGCTTTGTGCGATCATGGCCGCAACGGCGCGTCCACGCGTCGTCTGGGGCATCACGATCCTTTTATCGATCGCCAGCATCGACATATTGACGAGCGGCGCCCTGGCCACGGACTCGCGTCACGCTTATGCATCGCCTTCGCTGGTCTCATCCGCGTTCGACGTCGCCATCGCGCTCGTCGCGCTCATTCATGCACGCGTTACACGCCCACGTGAAGCACTCTCGACTGTGTCGGGCACGGCGTCCCTCACACTCTTGCTACTCATCTGCGTTCTGGGCGCCGGACAGCGCCTGTCTAGTGACGTTATGACGCCGTTTTTCTGCATTATCTTCGTGATTTCAGCAATTATGTTTTACAAAAAGCGAAGGTATGCAATTATTTGTGTATTTTGCGCCATAGCCATTGGTACGCTTCCCCTTGTTGAAGCTGAACATAGCACGTTTCAAGCGACCGAAGCCATTTCGATGCAGCCGCCCGGCTCCGTCCAGGTCAGCCGTATTGAACCGGGCGAAAACGCAACGCATGCGACGCTCAACGTCGCAGACACGTCGCTCAACGTATCGTTCAAGGCATATCAACCCGTTGAGCGCGACACCCTGATCGCGCTTCCCCACGTGTGGCGATTTAGCGCCAACGATTACACACACCAAACCGGTTTGAGCGTACACATGACAGACGTGGCGCTCAGCTGGCTTTGGCTCATTCTGGTCAGCGGTGTCAGCGTCGGCATGACCACATGGTCAGTGACCAGACGCAACAAACGCCGAGCCCCAACATCGGCAACGCCGTCGGCGTCGCCTGACACCACGCCGTCGACGCAGCAAGCGCCAGGATCCATGCAATAACGACGATCGGCCCAGCGACGAGCAAGGTGACGGGACGCGCCAAACGCATTTTTTCAAGGCACGTGCGCGCCATGATCAGGCAGCTTAACTGGGTCGCCTCAAATAGCAACATGACGAGTGCGCACGCTGCGCTCGTCGCGGCTTGTCCATACAACGCGCCTGCGACACCAAACACCACCACGAGCGGCGTCATCAAGGCCAACAACGCCCCAAACAACGTCGCGCGATAGGCGCGTCCGCGCCCCAACGATACAAAGAGCGCGTTGCGTTCTGTGTCGCGCGACGTCTGCACGAAGTAAAGCGCAAACCCGACGATCAGCAAAGCCACCCAGGTCGCATTCACCAGTTTTTCGAACGAACCAAGTTGGCCAGCAAAGCCCATCGCCGTCACGTAAAGCACGAGCACAAACGCCGTGATGCACAACGCCTCGCGGTTGCCCACCAACGCCGCGATCTGCAGGCGCCACAGGGCTTTTAGGGGCACTGCCCCGGCGCTTTGCGCCGGTGTCGCGGCGCTTTGCGCCGACGATGCGGCGGCGTCACACGCAGCCGCAGGCAGTGCCCAAACCTCGTGATCGAACACGAGCTCGGGACTGGTCGCGTTCGCCAGGATGAGCATTCGACCGCGTGCGTGCGCCGACGTCAAGATGCGAGCAGCCACGGCCTGAGCGCGCGCGTCCAGGTGCGCAAACGGCTCATCCAGTGCCACCACGTCGGCAGGCAAATGACAAACGAGCCAGATCGACAGCGCACGCTTTTGACCAAGTGACAGCGACGAGACTGGTGCATCGCGCAATTCAGTCAATCCCAACGTCGCCAGGCTTTCTGACACAAACGTATCGCTTTCGCGCAAGACAAGTTTTATCCACGCAACATGGGCCACGACCGACTGTTCGTCTAACAAAATTTCGTCATCAAAAAGACAGGCACACGCGTAGTCGGCACGCCCATTCAGTAGGCACGTGCCATTTTCGGGAACCAGTTGGTGGGCGATCAAGCGCAACAAGGTCGTTTTACCACACCCGTTTGGCCCACAAATGACGACAGAATCACGGGATGAGGCACTAAACTGGTCGAGCAAAGCTCGACCGGGATAAGAAAAACTCAGTGCCTCAACCTCAAACATGACACAGCACTATTTGCACTTTTTTGCAAAATCCGTGAGGTCGAACGACGCATCGGAGGTCATGCGCTGATCGAGTCGAGACGACATGTAATCGGGCCAGGGCTTCTGATCCTCGCCAAGGACAAAGTGCGTCTTGCCAGCTTTGACGGCCTTACGCACGTCGTTGAGATTGACGTAATCGATGAGTTGACCGCCACAAGTGAGCTGCAGGTAACCAGCCGTCTCGAAGTCGAGTACCGGTACGTAGCTGTAACCGTCAGCCGCCGACGTATCCGGTTCAGCGATCGGCAGATTCGCCGTACAAATGTCGTTCGAGAATGTCATATCATCTTTATTATCGACATTTTGCGAACAAACAACGATCGATTCACAATTTTTGAGCTGTCCCGTCTCGACGTCACGAAGCCGAGCAAAACTGACAAAATTGTTGATGATTTTGAAATCGTTCGTGATGTAAGCCAAATTACACGACGTAAGATCAACTGGCGACTCATTCTTATTGACGATACGGAAAGCGATGTCCATCTCATCATCCGCACGTTTTTTGACGAACAATTCGTCGATGAGAACGGCATAGTCCTTAGAAATGCAGGAAGCCGCCGAGCTGGGTCGACAAGCATCACTGCAAGTGGCACGGCCGCTCACATACGTTTGTTCATCGTTACAAAGTTCAGCAAGTTTTTCATCATCAAAGTCCGAACCATCACAGACTTCGCCGGCATCCAATCTATCGTTGCCACAATTATCGGATTTATCGGCACAAACAGCAGCGCCTGAGATCGATTCACACGAGCTGGCACACTTGACGTCAGCCGTGCTGTCAACGATCTGCCCTTTTTCAAAGCACCCGAATTGCTCTTCAATGAAGTCTTTGCCATCGCAGACTTCGCCAGGCTCAAGAATGTTGTTGCCACATTTGCTTTCCCCATAGCTGACGTTCAACAGGTTGCGTTCATCGGCAACATATTCCGTCGGATCTTTAATGACGCCTTTAGGCCCGCAATAGGTCCAAGTCGTACCATTGTCGAAGGACACGGCTGCATCAAGGGTGTATTTGCCCTGTTCGTATGAGAAGAAGCCATCGTAGGTATCCCAGTTGCGGATCTTTCCTACATATCGGTCGATACCATTATCATTCGTCCAATCAGCATCGGCCTTTGCAACAGGACGATGATGGATCGTGTGCTCGATCCCGACTGAGTCATCGAACGTGCCAGTCATAAAAGCGACCTTAACCTTGTTCGATGCATCGGTTTTGTTGGTCACGTCCGTCAAGCCAGGAATTTTCACCTCAAAGGTGAGGTCAATAACCTGGCTACGCGAAGTCAATTCATTCGCGCTGACCGTGTATTTGCAATCCGAAACGACGGCACCTTCCGCCGAGCAGTGCTCGCCCAGGCCATATTCAGGAGCATTGATCTCAGATTCGGGATCGATCGTCCAATAATCACCGATGAGCGCTTCTTCCGGTCGAGAGATAGGCGTCACGTCGCAATGACGCGTAAAGTCGACACCACCGGCATTGATAGCCTCAGAGAACGAAACCAGATTAAAGATATCGATGTATTCACCGCCACAAGTGATCGCGAGCATAGCGGCTTTGGCAAAGACAGTTTTGATACTGCTTTCGGGAATCACGACATCACAGGCATCGCCGTAGCTATCGCTCCCTTCAGGCATGATACAAAAGACGACGGGATCATGCGCTCCGAGTTTATCGACACCATAGTCGGCAAAATTCCAAGTTTTGAGCGTTTCCAAAGCCCCGTCAGCCATTTCAAAAGCGCAGGTAGAGACATCAACAGCCTTTTTGTCCATATCTGTCACTTCGAGCGCCAACCCACCGAGGTAGTAAAATCCATTCACCTTTTCGAAAGTCGGAATGATCTCAGAGAAGACGAGGAATTTGTCGTTGATACAGGCATTCTGCGCGTTGATCTGGCATTGGTCGTTGCAAACGAGTGATTTTTCGTAGAGCATCTTTCCATCGCCGCAATCAATTTTTTTGACTTCGGCGGGGTCAAACGTGTTTATATCGCACTGTTCGCCTTCATCAAGCTGTCCGTTACCGCACGGATCTTGTACACATGCGCCAGAGATGTCAATGCTCGTACACGTGGAAGTACATTTATAAATGGGGTTTTCTATTTCAATTCGACCAGCCGGGCATTTTCTGATGCCATCGGCAAAGACTGCGCCATCGCAGATCTCGCCGGCATCAAGACGCCCGTTATTGCACTTGTTCGTGTCTGCGTGTGAAGCCTGCCCACACACGCCGTGATCGACGAACTTACAATTGACGCATTCGAGTTTGTCTTCATCGGGATCCTCACAAGCGAACGTGAGGTTAGTCATCGCGACGCCGGATTCACATTCTTCCGCAAATCCAAGACGCCCGTCACCGCAGCGATCTTCAACGCACGCTTCGCTCCAGTCCAAAACACACGCATCACATTTTAGCTTACTGGCTTCGTAGTGTGTTCCCTGAGGACAGGAAATTGAAATCTGTTTACTAAATTGCGTGCCATCGCAAGCTTCGAAAAGGTCAAGGCTATTGTTCCCACACATCGAAGACGCTTTGACGACTTTTGAGTCATCATCGCCCTTGGAATTTTCGGAGGAACAGGCGACGAGCGCGCCCGCAATCGCGAGTAAAGCGATAAATCTTTTTTTGTTCATAGTCATAATGGCCATCTTATTGAGCTGGTCATGCCAAAAGCGTTTTTGGCGCCGAAATGCGCCTGTAATAACGATTTGAGCACGAAAATTAGTCGTTATCAGGAGTATCCAGATTAAAACGTTCGATTTTTCGGATGAGGTTTCGGCGCGAAATCCCAAGCACCTCTGCCGTTTTAGTACGATTATAGTGATTCTGTTGCAAGATGCGAACAATCATAGATTTTTCGACATCATCGAGCCACTGTGCAAGTGAGATGAACTCGACATCTGAAGACGTCGAAGCAGCATTTTCAGCACAATACGTTTTTTGTGCCGCCTGCACGATGCGCGCGCTGACACAAGCCATGGTGTTTTCGCGTTGAACATGTTGAAGAACGACGATTCTATCGAGTTCCGCCTGTAATTCACGCACATTGCCTGGCCAGTCATAATTTTTGAAGACCTCCCAGACGTCTTGATCGAGCATCAGTTTTTGACCGTTAGCGGCGAGGTAGTCGTTGGCGATCGCTTCGATATCGTCGACGATCTCATTCAGGTTTGGCATCCAAATCGAAAGCACGTTGAGTCGATCAAACAGCGCACGATCGAACAAGCCGTCGTCGACCGCTTGTGCCAAATCGGTTCGTGACGTTGCCAGAATGCGCACATTCGTGTGTTTTGGGATCGCATCACCGAGCGCACAATATTCCTGAGTCTCGATCAAACGCAGGATCTGCTTTTGTAGCGGCAACGTGAGCTGATCAATGTCTTCCAAGACGATCGACCCGTCGTTCGAGAGGTCAAGCAGTCCAGACATGTCGCACAAGGCCCCCGGAATCGCACCACGTTTGTGTCCGAACAATTCGGAAGCGAACTGCGTCTCAGCCGGCGCCACGCACGAGATCGTTAAATACGGTCCTTGTTTTCGCACACTTGCTCGATGAACGAGTTCAGCGCACAACGACTTTCCGGAGCCCACATCGCCAACGAAGCAAACCGGCAGCAGCGAAGCAGCTGCGCATTCCAAACGTTGTTTGACATGCAAAATCGGTTCAGACGAGCCAACGAACGCGTCAAAAACGTCGCTATGTGCCACGTCCGTCGCATCAAAGTTCGTCTGAATGGACTGAGCCATGACGAGCAACAGGTCGGTCAGCATCGCGACTTCACGATCCGACAAAGCCTGTTCCTGGGCGAGTGCCGCTGACAGATTCACGGCATTCACCCCCAACGCACGACTGCGTTCAAACACCGTCGCGGCATTCGACTGTGATGCGCGCAAAAATCCCGAAGCGAACACGGCAGCCACACACGTCGCGTCGACGAAGATCGGCACCACAACCGCACTCAGTCCAGCATGACAGGTTTGGACGATCGGCATTTGCGCGTTTTTTACGGCATCGAACCACGCGCCATACGTCGCTGCACACGCGCCCTGTCCCCGGCCAAACGCCTCACAAACGCTCTTGCTCACGCTCTGACGTTCGCCAAGCGCACACACCACGCCCTGCGACGTCAACACGCCAACCGTCACGTTCAATCGCCGCCGAATTGCTTCTGCAAGTCCTTGAATGGCGGGCACTTGCGTTATTTTTGACCAATCCGTCATCGATAATCCTACCCCAAGCAGGCATCCCCAAAAAACCACGCTCCTTTTACCGCATGTTGGTGCATTTTACGTCTATTTTTTTGGGAATGTTCGTTGTTACAGCGACAACGTCAAACTTGATGCGCAAAATGCGCTCATTTTGGCTCGTGGTGTGGTTTTGCGATAATTTTAGTCATGGCACGACACCCCTTTATTTTCATGCCCAAGTTTTGATACCCCCAAAATTTGGCCTGTGTGCACTTAGCGGTTAAAAAGCCGCCTCGTTCCCAAGGAAAGGGACTTTGACAGATCAATTCCGCTTATCAGGCGATCATTGCCAAGGATGGTAAATTATGAAATGCCCAGGTTGTGGTGAAGAATTAACTCAAGAAAGTCAGCGTTATTGTATTTATTGTGGCGCCCCCCTGACTTCTTCGACCAAGAAACCTGAACGAACGCCTAGACGCGCGAACTCGACCGTCATGAGATTGGGTCGCAAAGCCGATTTTAGCTGCTCTGCATTACCCGACCTTCAGGAAGGTGCTCGCCGTATGACGCTTGCCAGCCTGAGCAGCAGTAGTAACGTTGCCATTCCGCGCGTGAATAAGGAGGACAAGGATATGCCCAGACAACAAGATCAGAATCTCACGAATTTGCTAAGCAAATTGAATCACAAAAAGGTTTCGGCGGAGCCCGTCGAACCCGTCCATACTTCGATGGAAACGATCGATGCCGTCGAAGTGGATGACGAGTATTCCGAAATGGAAATGGATGAAGATCTTGAAGTGGAGACCCTTGAAGAACCTTCGTTCCCCGAGCTGATCAAAGAAGGACCACTCTCCGGGAACCATCCGCGTGTTTCGACGCGCACCTCGTTGTCGAGTCGTTCACGCAGCTTTTCTCGCCCAACGGCAGTGACGCAATCTGACGAGATCGACCTATTGAGTGGGCCCTCAATGGATATGTCGGTCGACTTTGTCGACGAAGATGAAGAAGACGATGAAGATTTTGTCGATAGCTCACTGACGTTGTCCAGCGAAGAGCGCTTCTTTGATGAAGACATTGAAGACAGCGGTGAATACGCGCACTCTGCATCGTCTGGTCCGATTCCGACAGCATCGGGAACGTTTGCCCGCACGCCGAGTGGTGGTTTCAAACTCGTTTGGACATCGGTCAAGACCACGTGCAGCGACCTTTTGGACAAAGCCCGTCAAGGCGTTGCCAACCTTCGTGGTAAAGGCGACAAGACCTCGCGTCGTCGCGAAACGGCAGAGTCCAGACAAAAACGCCAAAAAATGGTTGCGATCGCGTTCGTGATCGTCGCGCTCCTCGGCATCGTTGGCCTCGTGGTCATGAGCGGCTCCCGTACAAGCGAGATCCCGACTGAAAACAGCGTCGCGATGAACGAAACGAATGATTTTGAACTTGTTGCTTTAGATGATTCCGGCGTCACAGAGGAAGTGCCTGTGTTTGATGCCGAAGGCTTCGCCGATTCATTTGATTTTGTGGACGACGAAGCAGATCCGGAGGGTTCGGTGATTGCTGCGGCGGCGGCACAACCGAATGCCATCCCCGCTGAAGTCGTGGCAGCAGCACAGCCCGAACCTGTTCAGGTCGAAGCTGTTGTTGCGCCCGCTCCTGCGCCTGAGCCTGAAGTTATCGAAGTTGAAACCAAGACTGGTCCCAAAGAGATCCGCAAATACGGCAAAACAGACAACCTGTTCATTGGCACGACAAAGTCCGAGACCTTCAAAGCCAAACGTTCGTGCGTGATGCGCGAAGGCCCTGCTAGTCGTTTTCCGTTTGCCGGCAACATCAACACGGGCGATAAAGTCGAGATCCTGACAACGACGGATGAAGACTGGCTTTATTCAAACGGCGTCTGGACAAAAGCTGGTCAGGCTGACCGCCTCGGTCCGGGCACCCAGTTTGCGGCTGCGTTGAAAGGTCAGTCGGTGGCCGCGCCGACGTCACGCGTCATTTCAGCCAAATCGTGGCGCTACGTCAAAGTCGGTAAAGTCTACGGCTACGTTGGTCCTGCCTGTTTTAAATAACACACCCAGTCACGCTGCGACGCAGCGTCACCCAACGCGTTCCAAAAGCCGCGATCCCGTTTCGGGACGCGGCTTTTGCCGTTTTTTGGTGCGGCGTATGGCCGAAAGGCCATAGCCGCACGCCCCGGCGTATTCAAAAAAAAAGGGACATGGCCAAAGCCATGTCCCTTTTTTTGAATAGCCGGGGCTACACGCGCTTAATACACCAGATCATCTCCCAGCGTGAGGAATTCGAGCGCCGCATCGATCTCGTCGGCCAAACTGGCGACGGCGGCCGTGTCTTCAGGGTGCTGAAGGATGCTGTTCGTCTTTCTGACAAGGTCGGCTGCGCGGTTGATACAAAACGGATCGTTGGCCTGCTGAGCCTTGTCGGAGAGAAGTTTGAGGCGCGCGCGAAGCTGGATGCACATATCACGCGTCTCGACAGGCAACTTTTCGAGATCGAGGTAGAGAGCGTTGTCGGCCGCCATTGCCTGAATTTCGTCGTCGGTGAGCTGAGAAGAGCGATCGACTTTGACGTGATGCTCTTTTTGAGTCCTGAGGTCACGCGCCGTCACGTTGACGATACCATCAGCATCGATATCGAAAGTGATCTCGACGTCCACGGCGCCAGCGGGCGCACGCTCAATGCCCGAAAACGTGAACTGAGCCAGCATCTGGTTGTCACAGGCTTTTTCGCGTTCCCCCTGCAGAACGACGATGCGAAGCTGCTCCTGATTGTCGAAACTCGTCGTGAAAACGGTCGAATTCGAGCAAGGGATCGTGGTATTTCGTGGAATGATCGTGTGGAAACGCCCACCATGAATAGCGATGCCGAGATCGAGCGGCGTGACGTCCAACAGGATGTGCGATTCCTCGCCGTTGACGAGCGAATTGGCCTGGATCGCGGCGCCCATGGCCACGACTTCATCCGGGTTGATGTTACGCGCGGGCTGTTTTTGGAAGAATTCCGAAACAGCCATGCCGATGAGCGGCATACGCGTCATGCCGCCGACCAGCACGATCTCGTCGATGTCATCGACGGTCATGTTGGCTTCTTCGAGTGCGACCTGACAAATTTTGAGCGTGCGTTTGACGAGGTCAATGACGATCTCATCAAGTTTTTCGCGCGTCAGGATCGTGTTGATGTGCAAGGTTTCGCCTTCGGGCGACGTCCAGATGAACGGCAGGTTGATCTCAACTTCGTTGGTCGAAGACAAGTCGCATTTGGCTTTTTCAGCGGCGATCTTGAGGCGCTGCATAGCCATGGGATCCTCGCGCAGATCGACACTGTGTTCGCGCGCAAATTCGAGGACGAGGAACTCGATGATACGGTTGTCGAAGTCCTCACCGCCCAAAAAAGTATCGCCCGTCGTGGAGAGAACTTTGAAAACGCCGTCTTCGATGCTCAGAATTGAGATATCGAACGTACCGCCACCGAGATCATACACGGCGATGGTCTGTTGACGCTCGGTCTTGCAGCCATAGGCGATTGCGGCTGCCGTCGGCTCATTGATGATACGCAACACATCCAGACCGGCGATCTTGCCGGCATCGATCGTTGCCTGACGCTGATCATCGTTGAAATACGCGGGAACGGTGATAATGGCATCCGTGACCATATCGCCTGTATATTCCTCAGCGACGGCTCGCAATTCGCCCAGGATCATAGCCGCAATTTCGGAGAGAGAGTAGGCATGGTCACGAATGACGACGCGCACGTCGCCGTGAGGACCTTCAATGATCTCGTAGGGAAACGTGTCGAGGCACTGCTCCACTTCGGGATCCGCAAAGGATCGCCCGATGAGACGTTTGGTCGAATACACCGTGTGACGGGCATTGGTGATCGCCTGGCGTTTGGCCAGCTGACCGATGAGACGCTTACCCGTTTCGGTGATCGCCACAATAGAAGGCGTCGTCTTATAACCCGACTTATTGGCAATAATGATCGGTTTCCCGTTTTCCATCACGGAAACGCAGGAATTCGTCGTACCAAGATCTATACCTAAGGCGTAGTGGGACATAGGAATTCTTTATGGGTTAAGCGTTCCAAAAGCCGTCGTAACAGCTTTGAAGAGCGCCGTGAGTTGATTGGTGAAGACCCCAATATTTTTGCGGTAGTAACGGTCTGGATGGAACAAACGCGAGCGTTTGAGATAAGCCTGGCGGATCTCGGCATCGCTCGCGGACGACTCAACGCCAAGGATTTCGTAAGGCGTCAAGCCATTGATATGGGCAAACAGGAACTCGACAAGCGCCTGTGTTCCAAGATCCATTTCGTAAGTTGCATTGACCTGATGAGGCGTAAATGACCGAAATGCACCGAGCAGTTTTCGAGGAATGTATTGCAGACATTGTTCATCCGAAAGATCGGCCATAATGACGCTAACATCCGAAACGGCGCTTAAAACCTCTGCGACCTTGATGGGTTGAGTAGCATTTCGTCGAATGCCGCTCGAAGAATCGCCTCGTGAATTTCTATAAGTCAGTTCGTTCCAAGCCAAAAAACCGAGTGCCTTGAGGTGTCTAAACGACGCCATCAAAGCGGACTGTTCGGTAGGCAACATGGTTGCGAGATCTTTAAACGACCTTCGCCCGTTGGCAAAGTCGAGCACGACCCAGTCGACGGGTGTAAATTGTGACATGAGGTTGTCATCCCCCTTGACACGGCGAGCAATTGTTTCCATCTCAATAATCGACGAATCCATAAACTCATCCCTCCATTCACAAAATTTTGTGGATAGGCCTTCATGGCCATTTTTCCACAATCTTCACGTTGTGTAAAGGTTTGAAGGTTTAATTTTAGTAAGCCACCGGTGCGTCGGGCTGATACATGGCACGCAACTGCTCAAACGTATCATTTTCGATGGATTCGCGGATCTTTTTCATCAGATCGAGGTAATAAGTCAGGTTGTGAATGGTCATGAGAATGACCGCCGTAATTTCTTTTGCGACGTAAAGATGTCGGATATAGGCGCGGGAGAAGCGCTGGCAGGCGAGGCATGAGCAATGGGGATCGAGCGGCCCGAGGTCGGTGCGATTGACCGCGTTACGAATGTTCAAACGCTTGCCATTTTTGATGAAGACGGTCCCCATACGCGCATTACGAGTCGGCATGACGCAGTCGAACATGTCAATGCCGGCCGCGACGCCCTCGACGAGGTCCCACGGCGTACCGACGCCCATGAGATAACGCGGATAGTCTTCGGGCATCTGGTAGACAAAACGCTGACACATGTCGTGCATTTCCTCGGGCGTCTCACCGACGGAAAGTCCGCCGATGCTGAGCCCCTGAAACGGCATTTCGACGAGCGCTTCGAGGTGTTTGAGGCGCATGTCGAGTTCCAAACCGCCCTGAACGATGCCAAACACGCCCTGATGATCGGGACGCGGGCAGCGGGCACAGCGTTCAGCCCACGCAATGCTGCGTGCCACACTGGCTTCGATGCGTTCATGCGTCGCCGGCAACGCCGGACAATCGTCCAAAACCATGGCGATATCGCTTCCGATCGCGGCCTGCATATCCATAGCCAGCTCGGGCGTGTAAAAATGCTTGCTTCCGTCGATATGCGACTGGAAATGCACGCCATCGGGGTCGAATTTGCGCATTTTGGAGAGGCTGAAGACCTGGAAACCGCCGGAATCGGTCAAATAAGCACGGTTCCAGCTGGCAAACTTATGCAGACCACCGGCTTCGCGCAAAAAATCCGGTCCGAGGCGCATATATAAATGATAAGTGTTCGCAAGAATGATCGACGGATCGAGCGTTTCGACCTGTTCAACACTGAGTGCCTTGATGGCACCGTTTGTGCCGACCGGCATGAACACGGGCGTCTGAATATCACCGTGTTGTGTATGCACGACACCGCGACGGGCTTTGCCACATTTTTTGATGAGTGAATATGAAATCGGGCCTTTTAACATAATGGATCTACAAGGTTATCGCGCAATGAAAAATAGCGCGTTTATGGGTTAAATTGAGTTAGGCAAAAAAAATCCCTCCGAGTGGAGGGATCTTTTAAGCGGAGCATCGTGAGGATGCGAAAAGCTTAGAAGGAGAAGCCGGCGACGACGCCACTCTGACCATCGGCACCGACGGCGGGCGAGACATAAACGTCATGAGCGGCGAAGATGTCTTCATCTTTATCGGAGCGGACGAGGAAGAGGATAACCGAGACGACGGCAGCGACGGCGCCCGTTGCATAGAGGACGTTAGCGAGCATCGCGTAATTCTGGGCTTTATCGAGGTTATCTTTAGCGTCGTTCTGCG
>JAZUKH010000073.1:0-8214 GCA_045643185.1 Myxococcota bacterium
GTCATCGAGGTCAGCCGCCGTCACGGGATCAAGCCCGGCAGACGGCTCGTCGCTCAAAACCAGTTCCGGTTCCAAAACGATGGCGCGCGCGAACCCCGCGCGCTTCAACATACCGCCCGACAACTCGCCGGGAAGCAAACTCACCGCGTGGGTCAGCTGAACCTGCGCCAGTTTGTGATAAACGAGTTCTTCGATGACGCGTTCGTTCAAGTTCGTATGGGCTTTGAGCGGAATTTTGAGGTTTTCGAGGATCGTGATGGAGTTGATCAACCCACCATTTTGATACATGAACCCAATTCGGCTCAAAAACTGCGAGCGCCGATCGCCGTCCAGGTCGTTGACGTCTTCACCCAGGACGCGCGCCTCACCCGCTTTGCGCGAAACAAGGCCCAAAATCGCACGCAAAAACGTCGATTTGCCGCACCCAGACCCACCGCAAATGCACGTCACCGTACCTCGCTGAATCTTAACGCTGACATCGTTCAGAATCGTCCGGTCGCCATAGCCCACGGCGAGGTGGTCGGTCTCAACGACGTATTTATCGGGATCCGGGGTTATCATGGCGCATAGGCTCCAAAATAGAAGATGACGCTAAACAGCGCATCCGCGATGATGCACGAAAAAATGCTGACCACGACGCTTGAAGTCGTCACGCGTCCGACGGCTTCTGAACCGCCGTAGGCGCTGAACCCTTCGTAGGCAGCCACCCAAATGATGATCCAGGCAAAGACGATGCTTTTGAGCAACGTGACAAGAATGTCCTTGACGAACATGACGCTCATCAATTCATAGAAAAACGCCGTCGGGCTCAGGCCCATGTAAAGAACGCCGACCAAAAAACCGCCGAGGATACCGGCCAAGATCGAAAAAATGGTCAACCCGGGAATCGTGAGCGTGATGGCGCGAAACTTTGGAACGACGATGTATTTGACGGGTTCAAGACCCATGGTACGGATGCCGGCGACCTCTTCATTGATGGACATCGTCGCGATCTCAGCCGCGATGGCCGCGCCGCTACGGCCAGCCACGATGATGGCCGTCAACAATGGCGACAATTCGCGCACCATAGCGATGCCGATCATATCGGCCACGAGAATGTCAGCGCCAAACATTTTGAGGAGCGTCGCCGTCTGAAGCGCGACAACCGCGCCGACCAAAAAAGTCAGCAGCGTGATGATGCCGAACGCGTTGATACCAATACGTATGGCTTCTTCGACGACCGCTCCGCGACGAACGCGTTGGGTGCGCGCCTCGCCGCCGATGCTCCAGATCACGGTGTCGGCCATCAGCTGCAAAAAGTCGACCGCGCGATCCTTGAGGTTCAGAACCCACTCGCCTTTCGCTTCCAACCAGTCGCCAAAGCCTTTTTTGACGGGCACTTCACGCGTCAGCCACAAAAATCGGTCAAGGATCTTCGAAACTTCGGGACGGCACCCGGTGATCTCCACGCACAGACCGCGCGTTTCAGCACGGCGTTTGACCGCTGAGATCAAGCCAGAACCAATCGTGTCGATCTTCGTAATGTCGGTCAAATCGAGGATGAGCCTACCGCTGGCGCGATCGACCGCGCGAAACGCCGACTGCGTCTCGTTTTCGACCTCAACGCGACAAAGCTCGCCCACCATGACAAGCCTCGTCTCCGCCCCGCGTCTGTCCGTCCTCAATTCAAGCATGCATCCTCGCCCTCTTTCGCGCCAAACGTCTAGTGTAGCACATCGGCCTACACTTTACAATTAGACCAGCGAAAACATTCCGAAAACTCTTGAAAACGCTTTTTATTTCATTTTATCACTTTTTATATATAAGTACCGCCGGCTATGCTGCGCATACGCCGGCGCGCGTCGCTATGCTGCGCATACGCGACGCCTTTGTCATAAAAAGGAAGTTCGTTTCCTTTTACCTGATGACTTATGAATACTACGCTTTTGGCTTCACCGATCCATCATGTCCAACGTCATTTGGCTTTCTTTACCCGGTTCAAACGATCACAACTTCATGCTGACGAACAACACCGTCGGTCTGCACGATTACCAAGTCGAAGCAAAAGATAAAATATATGCGTACTGGCAAACTCGAAATTACCGAGTCATGTTGCAACTCCCCACAGGGACTGGAAAAACGCACGTGTTTGCTTCCATTGCCGAGGACTTTGCCAACGCCAAACTCGTTAAAAAGAACGAGGCGATCAACGATGAACAAGCTCAGACAGATCACGATTTTTGTGTGCTCATCCTCGTTCACCGCATCGAGATCGTTCGTCAGATCAACGCGCTGTTTGAAAAACACGGTTACGCCTGCGAGATCATTCACGATAACGGAAAAAAAGAACTCGCCGGCGCTCTCAAACAAGGCCTAAAGCCAAACTGCATTCAAATCGCCACCATACAGACGTTTCAGCGCCTCAAAACGGATAACCCCATTCTTCAGCAACACTACGCGCTGCTTATCATCGACGAAGCTCACCACGCACTCGCCCGTACCTACAAAGATACCGTCGAAAAACTCAACAAACTCACGCCGCACCTCTTGCTTGGCGTCACTGCCACACCGTGGCGGTACGACGGCGGCGCGTTCTCGGACGACTTCGACAGGCTCGTCACATCGCACCCCATTCGTTGGTTCATCGAACACCACAAACTCATTCATAACAAGACGCCGTACGGACTGGCGTCATACAATTACTACACTGTCAACGAAACTTCTGCGCTTTATAAAAAGTCAAAACAACTCGAAACGATCTCCACATCATTCGGCGATTTTGACGAAACAGAGCTCGCAAAGATCTGGGACGATGACGAAGTCACGGCAAAGATCTACGCGTCTTACGAGCAGTTTGCTGCGGGTCAAAAAGGCATCATTTACGCCATCAACAAGGCGCATGCCGATCACCTGCTTCGCGAATACCAAGCTCACCACGTGGCGATCGCCAAAATCGTCTCGGGAGAAACCTCCGAGGATGAGCGCGACCAAATTTTGGAAGATTTTAAGAACGACAAGCTCAGCGTCATCGTCAATGTCGACATTTTCTCGGAAGGCTTCGATTGTCCAGACATTGATTTTATCCAGCTGGCTCGTCCCACGCGTTCTCTCACCAAGTATCTTCAGCAGATAGGACGCGGACTTCGCTACCACCCCGGTAAAACGCTGTCGATCATCGATAACGTCGGCTTATTCTTCAAACTCGGTTCTCCGTGCGAACTTCGTAACTGGCAAAAGTACTTCAACGGTTGGGCATCAGACCTGGTGTCGTTTGAATCGACCAATTCGACGAATTTCGCGTTTTGGAACCCCCAAACCAGGTCTTTTGAAACCACCCATGACGAAATGGGACTCGTGGAACGAGCAGAGGACGGGCACCAGTTGAGCGCCAACGACGACGAGCACGAATCGCTCAACCAGATCGAACTCCTGGACGAGGAACTCCGACTCAAAACAGTCCAATTGCACGACCTCAGCAAGTCGTTGGCGGAATACAAGTTGAAGTGCATGGAACTGGAACTCGAAGTCTCACGCCTCAACCAGGTCATCAAGCAACGAGAAAAGTCGACAGCCCCGTTACCAACTCTCACACCGTCCCAAAAGGACGACGCGATCAGCGATCTTCGCGACGTGTGCCTAAACTACAACCAACAGGTTCAAACGCTTCAAGCCCGAAACCGCGTTTTGCAAAACGAACTGGATCGTTACCGCAACCAGTACGGCGAACATCCAAACCGGGCAAGTAGCGCGGGGACTAGCTCAAACCAGAAACCAAGCCAAATCAGCGTTCAACGAACGAGCCTGTCGAGCCCCAACACGTCGTCTGTACGGACTTCGTCAACGCATGTCACGTCATCCCAGGCCGTCACCAACGCATCGCCCAAGCCGACGGGTTTCACCATGGTCAAAGCCGCCGTTGCCAAGCCCACCCCGGTGAATGCGACGAGCAAGTCGACGATCCGCGGCCTGTCTGTCGGCACACGTGTTCGCGACAAAGCCGGTGCGTATGGTCCAGGTATCGTCTATCAGATCCATGGCGGCATCATCACCGTGTTGTATGACAACACAAACGTCGAGCAAAAAAAGTATCGTTTAGAAAACTGGACGATGTACCTCGAACGAATTTAGTGACTTTGACACACCGCACCAGCGAGTGCGCCACTTGCGAAGCAGGCCTGGCGTATGCGCCAAAGCGCATAGCCGGGCCAAAGAGGCCGTATCGACGACGTCGATAGGCCGACAGCCGAGCGTATCGCCAAAGGCGATAGCTCGGCCGCATTCTCAAAAAGCAACACGTCATATTTGAATTTGAACTCGGTCGTTTGAGGTTTATCAATAGATAATTGTTCAAATATGACGTTTATTTTATCAATATTTATTATTGAATATGTTTATATTAACAAACTAATACACAACCTGGCTACAATCCTTATCGGAGAAAGCGGAGATCACCTCATTAAATCGTTGCGCGTTATTAAACATATAACTCATATCGGTAACTTTAGAAGTATCCCAAAAAGCGATATTGCCATTGAAATAGTAAGCATAATAGAACATATGACTCATATCGGTAACATTAGATACATTCCAACCTCGAAGTCCATCCCCTTCGAAGTTTTTGGCACCAGCAAACATGTATTTCATGTCAGTGACATGCGAAGTATCCCAACCTTCCAACGATTTGTTGAAATTAATGCATCCTGAAAACATATAGCTCATATCGGTCACTTTTGAGGTATCCCATTTTCTAATATTTTGGTTGAATTTACATTCTTCGTAATCAAAATAATAAAGGCCATCAACATCATGCGCGAAGAACATATAGCTCATATCGGTGACATTCGAGGTATCCCAGTTGCCAATCTTTGCATTGAACTTTCGCGAGTTCATGAACATAGCTTTTGTGGTCGTCAATTTTCTGGCATCGGGAATATCAATAGGCGTATCAGTCGAGAGCACCGTATTATAAAAAGCGCCCTCTCCCAAACCGACTGGACCAAAAGAAACAATTTGTTGAAGCCGTGAACCGGTGTTATGATAGTTGTTGTATTCTGGAATATTTAATGTCCAATTATCGAAAGATCCCGAAATCGTGACCGTATGCGTCGTTTGAGTGGCTTCGTAGTTACATTGTTCCTCATCGATGTAAATATGCCGGAGATTTTCAGCAGGGCAAGAGGTGTAAGATTCTTTATTGCCATCGCCCCAATCGACTGTAAAGTTACAATTTTTAGCTTTTGACGTCGGTAAATAGACATCGCATCCTTTCCATATTGTGACGAAATCCTTAGCAGCGCAGTGGCCGTCACCACGTCCAAATAAGGTTACGCCATCACAGACGTCCGCAGGCAACAACGCGCCATTTTTGCATACTTCGCCAGTTTTTCCCTCAGCATCGTACGTGGCTTCGCCTTCGTTTGTGCAGGGTTTTCTACAAACCCCGTCCACACAAAGATCGCCACGTTCACATTTAGAGAGATTATCCTTTGTACACTGCTTGCAATCGTAAACCAGATAGTTGCACGTAGCGTAAGAACAATTCATTGACCCCGCGATATATTCATTGCTGTAGTCGGCACAATTTTGAATGGGAAGCGTGAGGCTGTCACATTCTTCAAAATCCTGATTTATTTTTCCATCACCGCAATATTTTTCTTCGGGCGGAACAGCGCATTTACCATCAATACAAATTTGTCCAGTCGAGCACAGACTCCGATCATCCTCGGTACATTCGACGCAATTGGCCGTATCAAAAGCCATGCAGTTCGCGTTGCAGCCAAGAGCGCCATCGACGAAATGACCAACATCGGTGCATTTTTTACCCTTCAGTTCGCTGCGATCACAGACTTCAGAGCCTTGTGCCATGCCGTCACCGCATTTGACCGTCGTGCACCGACCATTGATGCATTGCTGACCTGCCCCACACTTGCTCAGATCTTGTTCGTTGCATTCAAAGCACTCACTCGTATTGTACTGGCACATCGAATCGCACTTTAACGAGCCACCGATAAAGTTCATATCGGTGCATTGACCGCCATTCAGATCCGATTGATCACACTTTTCGTAGCTCTGATTGACGACCCCGTCGCCGCAAAATTCTTTGGACGTATTCGGAACAATCGTCGCTTTGCCCATGTCGTTGACCGAGCCTTTTTCAGGCCAATTCACGTAGCAGTAAACCGTTTGCGCATTTTCGTGAATGTCGTATGGATGATTTTTCAGGTCATAACTGAAAACGTAACGATACTCGCCTTCGGAAGGAATGGCGAACGTCGCCATGAATTCGTCGTTATTTTTATTATCCTCGGTGACATTGAAATACGGATTCGCAACAGCCACGACGCTTTGCCACGTCGAAAAGTCGTTCGAAGCATTTTTGGCATCGGTATAAAGAAGACGAGCGCCGACGATTTGGTTGCACCAAGCCTGACCTTCAGTGCAGTTTTTCATATATATCTGGCTGTAAACCGTGTAAGGCACACGCGCTTCGATGGTAAAATGACTATTGTTATTAGACGCATTATTGGGATCCGCAAAGTCCAGGATACCGCAGGTAAAATCTGATGCATAATCAAAATGAGCATTTGTCGAAGGCGGTTCCTGACAAACGTGATTTTTTACATCACAAACGGTCAATCCATCAGACCTTTTTTGGCAGTGACTATTGTCCGTGCATTCAACGCACGAAGACTTATCGACTTTGCAGTTGTTACAAGTCAGTTTGCCGGCTTTATTCTTACTTTCGGTCGCACAAGTACGGTTACCAAAATTGTTGCTATCGCACGTCTCGTTCGTAGCGTTGATGAGCCCATCGCCGCAGAAAGGCTCTGCGGCTTGAGCATAACAAACGTGCTGCGATTCGTGACACTTTGTTTTGCCGTCCGATCGACCGGCGCAGTCCGCATCCTGATCGCACTTATTTTTATCATTCTCATCCGGATCGATCTTACCTGGCTTAATGCATTGCTGTTTTGAAAGATCGCATTCGGTGCGTCCATCCGTATTCGCGGCACAATCGTCACTTGTGGTGCATTCCGGCGAATCGTCGCTCGGTGAATTGTCATGATCGCATGCGTAAAGCGTTACACTGCTCAAACAACACAAAAGTACAGCTAAACTACGTCTATGAAACTCAGACTTATTTCTTAAATGTTTCATGATATCTCTCCATGAATTCTGTTCACAAAAAATACCGTTGCCTCAATTCACTTCACCAAGAAGCGACGCGCCTACATTTCTTCAAGCGTCTCGATGCCGAGCAGACCGAGGCCCATGCGAAGCACTGACCCAAGGGCATCAACAAGGCTCAGACGTGCAGCGCGGACTTTGTCATCCTCACACGTCAAGATCGGGTGACCAACTTTGTCGGTGAAAATGAACGCGAACGTCTTGCAAAGGTTGAAGAGATATTCCGCCACTTTCGCCGGATCACTCGTCTCAGCCGCATACTGAATGACTTTGGGACAATCCATGAGCGCCATGAGCACTTTCTTTTCTTCAGGCGTCTTGAGTGCGCTCAAAACGTCATCGGCCACGACATCCTGATGCACGTAACCGGCTTTGCGCAGAATCGAGCGTGTACGCGCGTAGTTCATGAGGCAATAAGCGCCGGTACGGCCCTGCAGATCGAGTGATTTTTCGGGGTTAAATTCCATCCAACTCGTCGGGGTGATATTGAGTAAAAAGTATTTGAGTGCGGCGAGTGCGATGACCTGCGCGCGACGATCGACTTCGGCGGCATCGGCTTCGGCATAGTGTTCGCGATCCGACTTGTTGTCCATGACTTCGTGAACGAGACGAGCCATCTCGATGATCAAATCGTCGGTGTCAACGACAGTGCCTTCGCGGCTTTTCATGCGGCCGTTCGGCAACGTGACCATACCATACGACAGATGCTCAAAGCGACCAGCAAGGTCGGGACGAAGTTCGCTCAAGATACCGAACAAAACGCGGAAATGGTGATTCTGTTCGTCGGCGACGACATAGATCATCTTGTCGTAGCCATAATCCTTATAACGTTCGATCGCCGTACCGATGTCCTGCGTAATGTAAACGCTCGTGCCGTTCGAACGAAGAACGATCTTTTCACCGCTCAGGCCTTTGAGGCGCGAAAGGTCAAACGCCGTCGCACCATCCGGCAAACGATGGAAGATTTCACGTTTTAAGCCGTCTTCGATGATATCTTTACCGAGTTTATACGTCTCACTTTCGTAATACAATTTGTCGAATTGAATA
>JAZUKH010000074.1:0-6731 GCA_045643185.1 Myxococcota bacterium
GGGTAGACGCGTATGCAACGGAACGTCCCATGGCGGCTCAGGGGGAGACTTCCCCCCCACAAAAGCCTGAAAACGCCTTGAAGAACAAAAAAGCCCCGCACGGAGGCGGGGCTTGAAATTCAGGTCAAACCTGAAAGTCGATTAGAACAGATAACCGAAGTATTCGTGATATGTACGCATCATGTTGATGTCGCGGAGCGAACCTTCCGTCTCCCATTTGTAGAAGATGTATTCGTAGTAGGCAGCGAGCATTTCCTGGTATGCAGGGCTATTTTCATCAGCATTACCCGGAAGAGCATTACCGAGCGTCATATAACGCGTATAAGCATCGACCATTTTGGCTTTGCTACGATTGGCTTTCTTGATCATAGCGTAACCGCCAGTCTCTTTCTTGTAGTCGAAACCTTCCGTGACACAAATCGCAGGAGGATTCGAGAGATCCGCTTTCGTACAATCGACGTAGTTAGCGGAGTAGATTTCACCCGTGAAGGGGCTTTCGAAGGAGACCGTATCGAAACCGTTTGCCGGTGTGACTTCGCTTCCCGTACCATTGACCCAGACGTTCAACTGATCGTAGTATGTCGTATCAAGACCATCCGCCGAGTACATGATCGAGTAGAGACCCATGTAGCAACGCTGTGTGAGCGAGATCTGGGTTTCAACCACAGGATTACCGCTTGCGTACTGGATTTCATCCATGGCATCGGCGTCTAAGCCAGTGAGAGGATCGTATTCATAGTGACCGCTCTTACCCCAGAAATCGGCGTAAGCCATCGGTTTGAAGACGAGGGTACCGGTCTTAACTTCTTCACCATTCTGCGTGATGACTTCGTTTTTGGAGATATCGAGAACAGGGCTGACGGATTTGTAATCTTCAGCGAACATGCCGTTGAAGGTATTGGTAACCGCATCACCGAAGTAGTCGTACATACCAAAGACGTAGGTGTTCATATCACCACCATCGATGATAACGCTTGCTTCATTATCCATAACCGCCATAGCAGCCATGAGTGAAACATAGTTATGTTCCATTTCATACGGATACATACTGTAATCGAAACCAGCATTGAGGTCATACTTCGAGAAACGACGACGCCCTTCACCCGGTTTGACATAGTAGTAAGTCGGGTTTTCACCGCAGATACCAAGACGATAGATCTTACTGGTTTCAGCCTGAGCATCATCTTTGGAAGAGAGCGGATAGAGCGAATTGTCATCTTTGCGGAGGCAATAGAGACCGTATTCAGGCGTAACGATCGCTTTCAAGAGCGTATTGACACCAGCAGCCGCAGCAGCTTCATCAACATTACTCGCGAGCGAGAATTCGTTTTCGTCAATGATTGAATCCAGGACATTGGAACCTGCGACAGCATACCAGTTCTGGAAGAGGTCTGACATTTCGATGAAGTTACCGTACTGCCCCCAAGCAGCTTCGAACGGATCGTAGTAAGCGCGACCACGAGCATAGTTAGAGAACCAATAGTATTTATCATACGTATCGATATACTCTTTCATCTGTTCGTACATATCGGCACCGTAGTCGAACAGCTTGCAGGACGCAATGATATTGGCATTATCATCCGTGCAGAAGTAATAAGGCACGCGGACGAGGGCGTTATCGCCATCGAGGATACGGCTCTTATGGTAGTCTTCCAAGCGGACGTAATTACGTTTCGTCATGAAATCAGGCACTGCGTAGAGGTTGCCGTCTTCCGAGTCCTTCTGACCGAGCTTGGAATCCGGGAAACTACGCATGACATCGTGATAATGGATGAGTTCGGTATAGGGAACGCCGAACGTCGTCGCATCGTTGAATGTGCTCTTGAGCGTCTGTTGTGTGACCTTGGAGGCGCCTTCAGGCATCACATTGACCTTCGCAGAGACGGCACCCGTCGTATCTTCGTGCGTGACGATCTTACCGAATGTACCGAGTTCACCGAGTTTCTTATCGAAGACTTCGATGATACCGCTCACTTCACGTTTGCAGTCCGTTCCATTGACCACTTCGCCGCCATTGGCGAGGCAGAGCTGCTCGGGTTCATTTTTAACGATGTCAACACCCTTGCTGTAGCCATAGATGATAGCCGCAAGGTCATATTTGCCGAGCCCACTGAAGTCGGTATTATAGCCCGTGTAGTCCATGATGGAGGAGTAGCTATTGAGCATCAAACCGCCTTTCTTGGCGAATTCGCGGCTATTAGCAAGTTCACCAGCATCCAACTTATCGAGCTGATCTTCTTTGTAGAGCTGACCGAGCTGCTTGTCATTGTAGTTATACATAGCAAGCATGTCGTTCGGGTTGTCGATATCTTTCATCCAGTTTTCGTCCGGACGGAGCTGCCAGTAACGATCCTGGTAGTTGAGGGTATCGTACGAAGCAGCGAAGTTGTGACGCAGACCGAAGCCGTGGCCCATTTCGTGCAACGTCGTCGACACAAAGACACGACCGCGGATTTCGCGAAGAATGTTGTCATAGTCATGACGACCATAGAATTCGCGAGCAAGTGCAGCGAGTTTCGGATCGAAGCTATAGAACGTACGTTCGTCCGAGCAGAAACCATTCGCACCCAAAGATTTCGTCAAAGCTTCACGATATTTACGCTTGGCATAGCTCAACTGCGAGAAGCTATTGGCATATTGCTTCTGTTCATCACTCAGTTCTTCAAAGCTACGAACGTTCGCACGTTTGGCTGCGAAACGCTGAATGGCATCCTCGCCCAGGCCCTGGAAGAGACCATCGTCGTAGGCTTTCTTAGCGCGATTATCCACTTCCACATAATTGAATTTTTGAGGATTCTTGCGGACATAATCACGTCTCGCTTCTTTTGCCATCTTTGACTGTTTACGATCATTGGTGACGTCAACATTTTTCGTCATCATGATGGCATTTTTGTACTGAAGATCGAGGAGCTGACCCGCCGTTTCTTTCGCGTGTTTTCTATTCCATTCGTTATCGACGATGCCCTGCTCGTCAAGATCGCCATTGACGTACTGGATAAACTGCAGATATGCAGAAGCCGTACGATCCATTGCGGAGACATAGACGTGGGCAGACGAAGAGAGGGTTTCACCCGTTATCGGATCGAAATGGCTCGGGCAATAACCGAGCAAGCCGGCTTCCGTACGCTGATTGATGATCCAAACCACGTTTTTACGGGCATCCGCTTCACGCGGGCTGTAACCGATCTTACCGCACACTTCCTCGTTATCGCCTTCACGAACAGGGATATGGCAGATCGTGAAAACGTCTTTATCGCCGGCAACCGCTTCGTCGGTGAGTTCATCCGGACGCGTAGCTTTGCCTTGGATAACACGAACCGCCTTCTTGAACAGGTTGTTCCAGTCGGCAACAACGCGCGTCGCCGAAGCATCAAGCCAAGGTTCGTCTTCAAGGTTACGGATGTAGTAAGGTTCCGTCTTGACGGTACGTTCGCTGATCGGCTTGACCGAACCATCTTCATTATAAGAATCGGCCCAGATGTTGTGACGATTCGCCAATTCAATGCGACCATCATTCATGATGCCGTAATACTGATCATAGGTGTAACGTTCCGTACGGAAGAAACCGAATCGGTTCATATCCTGGTTCGTGTAGCGGACCGGCTCATAGTTACGATCGCCCATATCGCGGATGAAGCTCGTCACAAGACGCGCTTCCGTCGCATTACACGTTCCAAAGAACCAACCGAGCATCTGACCGCCAACGCATTCCCAGATGGACGGCTGAACAATAACGGTCGTCGGTGTATCGAAGTAAACCAAAACGCCGTCTTTATTGCGTTCAAAGTAAGGCGCAGCAGGATCGCTGCCATCTTCCGAAATTTCATCCGCATGGCTGTAGCCTAGCGTAAATTCGGGCAGACCCCAACCCATGCGTTTTTCCCAGTCGACGATCGGGTTGCTGGACCAGTCAACGCGCATATATTCACGTTCCCACCAACGACGGTCGCTCGTATTCTCAACGATCACGTTCGACTGTTCACCGGTCGCCGTATCATACGAACGCTGAACATCGAAGTGCGACGAGATCGGATACATCGCACGGATCGTGCCTTTGTAATTCGCATCGTAGAGCTCTTCGTAGGAATCTTCGCCCGTCATATTCAACGCCGTGTTCTCAGAACCCGGAAGATCCGCATACGTGCGGTACGCAATAAGATAGTTCTCTTCCGCGACGAAACGGACCTTATCTGAATCGAACGTGATACCTTCGAAAACACCGCCCGCCACAGCGTCAGCGTGGGTGATCTTCTGATTCATAAACCACGTACCTTCCGTAAGATCGCTCTTCTTGATCTTATTCGGTTCTGTACGATCTATGTCGCCGATATCCTGAGCGCAGCCACTGGCGATCGAGGCGACTAGGAGTGCCGCCATCAACGCGCTGCGTTTCCATGTTTCTTTCATAATCTATCTCCTTATTACCTGTCTACGTTCGCTTCTAAAGCGTGCTAACTGGTTCTATTGGTTAGGCCGTTATGGCCAGAAAAATCGCCGCCACCTAAATGGCGGCTTAACGCTCACATTTACCTACCTATCGAAATTTTATTCGCCTGTCCACTTATTTTTGTATTTTTTTCGATTTTTATTTTTCTTCCCTTTTTTCACCCAATTTCCAATTCCTAGAAATAACAAGCAATTCCGTCACTTTTGACAACGCCGCTTTTTATTCCGCGCATGAATTAAATTCATTCTGTCAAGATATTCCATGAATATAATCAGCGTTTTAGCCAATTTCAGCTGTTGTCAATTCAATCATTTGAGCATTTTGACACACTCTGCGAAATATTCCCCACATTCCCCTTATTTATTGAACTCTCTGCAAACCGCGCCGCCAAAATTATTTCGTTTTTGAATCAAATTCGTTTTTTCGACAAAAACTCGTTCCGTTTTTTGCGCGTTTTTGCGCGTTTTTTGATCAACCTGGATGCGAACATCACATTTTCGAGTGCGAACTTCGCGTACAAAATCGAATTTTTCGTGACTATCACTGGATTTGGCGAATATTCGTTATTTTTAGCCAACACTTCTTGAGTAAAAATCAATTTTTTTCGTCAAAATTCTCGTTTTTTGAATTTTCTTTTGGATGTTGGGGGAAGGCCTTCCCCCACGCGGCTATTTTCCGTGCGTCACGACGCACGAAAAATACGCCGCGCCCCCTTCGCCTGGCAGGGCCTTCAAAAAAGCAACCTACCCTGTCCGACACGTGGGCGTCACAACACCTTTGTATGTCCTACAGCTCAATGACGGTAAAATCGATGACAAAGTGATTTTGCGCATCCACGTCAACATTCAGGTCATCGATGAGCCACTTTTCATTGGCAAACACTTTTTGCTTGCGTCCGACCATGCCATCGACATAACGCATGAGCGTCGGATTATCGCTCATCGCTTCACGAATCTCCTGAACGGCCGGCCCGCCGAGCGTTGCCGCATTCCAGATGCCTTGGGCAAAGTGAAGCATCTCCCCCACGTGACTGGGACCAAATAACTTGGACAACGGCTGAACAAATGTCATGAACGTGTTTTTGGGCACACCGCTTCCAATGCGATCAGAGGCTTTACGCGTCGTTTTAGCTGTGTAGACGTCGCGAGGACGGCCATTGAAGTTGACCTCGCTGTCATCGCAATACTGATCACGATTGGAGATCGTGACCTTACAATTGCTCACGGACGAGCGTTTCACGTCCTCGCGGGCATATTGACCATCATTGGACGAAGCATTCTGACTGGCAAAACGCGGACGCGGAACGATGATCTCTTCGCCATTCTCGTCGACTTCAGGCCGAACCGGTTGACGAACAGGCTGACGAACCTTTTGAGCAGGCATGACCGGATCGCACGTATCGTCACGCAGGCACCCGTTGTAAAAATCGGATTCGTTCGGACGCCAAGGCTCATCGCCCTTTTGATCGACGTAGGGCCTGGCATTGGCGGCACGCGACTGAACTGACGAAGCATCGAGCGAGCGCATAACTTCAACCATTTGCGGTGCCACCACGGCGTCCTCCGGCATGCCCGAGATCACACAGCTGGCTGCACCACTGGCATTTTTCGACGATTTAACGCTCTGTGCACCATTCTGATCAGACGCATTCGTGCCCATACCAGGTCGACCGGGCATGACGCGTTTGGGCGCAGTTGGAACAGCCTGACGTGGTGCCTGAGCGCCCATATTGCCACTGGACCGCTGTGCGTGCGCCGTAGCGACCTGCGAACCCGGCCGGCGTCCCTGACCGGGTTCCAACATCGCATTCGGTGAGAGCGCTGGCATGATGTTGCTGGACAAGGCCTGAGACGCGGCGTTGTTAGGCGCGTTCACCACGTTCATTCCAGCACCGCGCATTGGCTGCGCCGCCGGCGGAGGCGGAACAGAACCAGGCTTGTGCGGTATGGCATTCATCATGCCACTGCGTTGAGACTGACCAGGTGCCTGCGGCGGAACAGAACCAGGCTGCGGTGGAACCTTGTTCGGCTGACGAGACACGGCATTCATCATGCCACTGCGTTGAGACTGACCAGGCGCCTGCGGAGGAACAGAACCAGGCTGCGGCGGGACCTTGTTCGGCTGACGAGACACGGCATTCATCATGCCACTGCGTTGAGACTGACCAGGCGCCTGCGGCGGAACAGAACCAGGCTGCGGCGGAACAGAACCAGGCTGCGGCGGAACCTTGTTCGGCTGACGAGACACGGCATTCATCATGCCACTGTGTTGAGACTGACTCGGC
>JAZUKH010000075.1:0-6652 GCA_045643185.1 Myxococcota bacterium
CGCGTAGGGGAAGGCCTTCCCCTCAAAATTCCAAATATATAAAAGGATGAATTACATTTTTGTGCGGCGATCGGGCGCTTCCAAAAAGAGCGGCGTCGCTAGTTCAAAAATTCGGCTGACGATACGGGGTTCCAATCGATCTTCGAGGTGATCGGATTTCATGATCGAAAGGGCGTATTGTGTATATTGATCGGGCGTGAGCTTACTGGCGGAACATTTGTTCTTGGCGAAATTCAACCAGCGCGTGCTGTTGCAATCGTGGATGCCATTATCCTGGAACAGTTTGTATCCACTGGTGTTACGATCGCGATAATTACTGGCAAAATAAGTCGTCAAACTGTCATCATTGTAGCGCCGATTAATGATCTCATCGATGATCCTCATCTCGAATTCGTTGGTCTTGTCGCGACCTTTACCGAGCTCGTCGAGCAATAACACGGGCACGGACACGATGTCATTGATGAGATCAGCTTCGGACATCGACGCGTTATTTTGCTGATAGAGGCTTCGAATTTGGCTGAGGAGCACCGAAAAATCGACGTAGCGCACAGACTGGTGCAACTCAAGGGTCAAATACTGAGCCGCCGCGCACAACAAGTGCGTTTTTCCGGAGCCCGGTCCGCCCTCAAGCAGAATCCCGCGCTGCCCGCGCTGAAAAGTCAAAACCGAGTGAATGAAGATCGCGTTGATCGTTTCACCGGTGCCCTTCAACGACTTGAGATCAAAATTATCAAAACTCGCGTTGCGGAATTTCGACGGAATATTGGCAGCATTATATAGATCCATTCGCGCTTCTGTGCGTGCCGCGCTGCACGGCGCCACCATGCGATAGCCGTCTTTAACGAACTGATGGTGCTTCATGCCATGACATTCAGGACAGGTCTTGAAATCCTCATCCGTCATTTCAAAGGTGACATGTGCGACCCCATGTTCATTCGTGAAACGAAGCATGGGATATTTTCCAGCGTTGGCGCTCATTCGCGACGAAATTTGTGTCTCGACAGCCTGTGAACGCTGTTCAAACAAGCATTTTGAACGAGTATCCATGCTCATCTCCTCTTAAAAGCTTTTATAAACCTGAAACGAAGTTCGATTTTGAATATCGACGTTGAGCGAACCGAGTTCGAGCGTATCGCCCCAATAGCGCGTGAAAGCGGGGTCGCGTCGCGCCATGCGCAAGCTTGGTCGCAGTTGGAATTCAGGCGTACACTTGCCCTTGTCACTGCAGACCTGCGAGAGGTCGATATTGGCGCGGACCGAAGGTGTGTAGATGGACGGCGCGGCGGCGAATAACGTCGCGACTTCCTGCCAAGAGCCGCCAGCCACCGCGCGCGCCATGAGTCGGCCTGCGACCGGCAACCTGGCGCCCGACACATCGGCGAGCAGATAGAAGTCATGTCCCTGGGTCACAGCGATCTTTTCGCGCGACTTGGCGGATGTAACTTTGCCATCCCACAGGGTGACGCACTTCGACTCATTGCACACTTTGAGCGACATGGCTTTAGATGTCGCACCGTTTTCAGTCGCGTCCTTACTGCGTTTGGGCGCACCGGTCTCGACGCCAACGTAGGCGCGATAGGTAAAATCGAGGTTTGCTGGCACGACTGCGAGCGGCGTTTTGTCGCATGCCTCGTCACCGGCAAGACAGGCATCGGACACATCGGTCGGCCAAACGGAAACTTCGGCTTTTGCGCTGATCCGGTATTGATCAGCGGTCTTTAGCCAAGGGCCGAGATCGATGCGCTGCATGTGTCGATTGGCCTCACGCATCGGTTCATCGGCAAAGCCATCGCGGACGAATTCACCGCGTCGTTTGGCTTCGTCGCCCTTAACTGACACGCTTTTGACATTTAACGAAGCGGGCAGCTGATCCACGCCGTCGGGCATCGGGTACATGCCCCAATCGAGTTCCAAAAACTGGGGCAACATAGTCGAACCGCTTGCCTGCATGTGCCATTCAGCAATGACGTATTGTTTGAGCAAACGGAGTCGAAGCGTTTCGTCGTCAAAATCAGCGTAACGCGGTGCCAGAAGTGCATTTCTGGCTGGTGTTTCTTCCATATCGGCGAGCGGCTGAAGCGCGTTTTTTGGCAAGACCGTCGCGAGAAGCCCGAAAACGTCGTCTTTCGTCTCAGCGAGTGGCACGAGCGTCGTTTTGGCTGCGTCAACGACGACCTGATCGCGCATCACGGCGTCTTTATGTGTCGTGAGATAATGCAAGGCATGGGGTCGGTAGTCGAGCTCGCTGGCAGCAATCTGAACGGCACGCAGCGCGCGGTCGCGCGCATAAGGCTGGTCAGACGCAAAGAACGCGACAGCGTAGTGCGCATAAGCCGACTCGACGGCGTCGGCAGGCAGCTGTGCGGCGCACCCGTCGTGCGCCTCAGCGCGCGAGACGAGCTGCGCAGCGGTCGGCGCGTCCAACGTAGCCAGGTGGCGCTGCATGACGCCCATCGCCTCGGCGTTGTGGCACGCCTTGTCAATGCACGCGTCACAAAGTGGATCGATTTCAAACGTCGACTGATTGCACGCCGGCAAAAGACCAAGCAGGATCAAACCAACAAAGACACGCGCCCTACTCATAGCTGGCTTCACAAACTCCTTCCTCAACAAACCTGGTTAGGGAACTTCGATCTGACTCATAATGGCTTCAATGACGTCAGGCGAAGTGATGTTATTGGCTTCGGCTTCGTAGCTCATGGAAATGCGGTGCTGCAAGATATCCTGAGCTAGATTCTGAACGTCTTCTGGCGTCACGTAAGCGCGTGCGTCCATGAAAGCACGGGCTTTGGAAGCGAGGGCAAGCGCGATGGTCGCGCGCGGCGAAGCACCATGTTCAATACACGACTTCAGTTGCGGATTTCCGAAATCTTCGGGACAACGCGTCGCGTAAACCAGATTGACGATATATGTTTTAATGCGGTCGTCCAGATAAACTAAATTAACATTTTGGGAAGCCTGAATAAGGTTTGCAGCGGATGTCACAGGCGAGAGCAACGTTTTTTGCGGATTCGTCATACGATCGAGAATGAGTTTTTCTTCTTCGATCGTGGGATAATCGATGACGACTTTCATCATGAATCGGTCGACCTGAGCTTCGGGCAAAAGGTAGGTACCTTCCTGATCGATGGGGTTCTGGGTAGCAATGACGAGGAACGGGGTCGGCAGAGCAAACGTCGTTTCGCCGATCGTCACCTGTTTTTCCTGCATCGCTTCGAGCAAAGCCGACTGAACTTTGGCGGGCGCACGGTTGATCTCATCCGCCAGGATCAGGTTAGCGAAGATAGGCCCTTTTTTTGTGCTGAACGTGCAGGTATCCTGTCGGTAAGTCATGGAACCGATGAGATCGGCGGGCAGCAGGTCGGGCGTGAACTGAATGCGTTGGAACTGACAATCCACGACCTGAGCCAAGGTATTGCAAAGCAGCGTCTTAGCGAGTCCGGGCACACCTTCCAGAAGCAGGTGTCCGCCAGTAAGTAACGCGATGATGGCGCGATCCACCATGTGTTCCTGTCCCACGATGACGCGGGAAATTTCGGATTTGAGCCCCTGAATAAAGTTCGCACTCTGACGAACGATCGATGCAGTTTCGGCGAGTGACCTTTCCATGATGCTTCCTGAAGTAAAAAACAAGCCCCAATCGGGGCCAATGGTTAAAGCAACTCGTTTATACAAATTCATAATTTATGAATTTATATAATCGAAATATTAATTTGATTATGAATGACAAGATCAATTCATAATGAATAAGCATATATGAATAAACGGAAGCCCTCTGAAAGACTCAGAGGGCACCGAATGAAGACTTTCGAGAGAGCAGGATGCGCGCAATCAAAAGCCACTTAGAACTTAGAGTTCATCCCAGCTGCTGACATTGGAGAGGCTGTTTGTCGCGGCGGGCGCGTTTGCAGCAGGCGCTTTGCCCATTTTGGCTTTGAGCGCAGCAAGAGCATCGCTCTGAGCAGCAGGAGCAGAACCAAGGTTTTTGAATTCTTTTTCGAGATCGTCACCGCCGGTGTAATCCATCGCGAGTTCTTCGCTGGCAGCCGCTTCGGCTTCGTTTTTCTCGACTCTTTCTTTCATGCGTTCAAAGGCATTTGCTGCACCATTATCATCAATACCAGCAAGCGTGTTGGAGATCGTTTTGGTAGCCTGTGCACGACGGTTTTTCGCGATGAGGAGGTTTTTCTGACGTTTCATCTCCTCGATCTTGTTGTTCATTTCTTTAAGTTTAGCGCGGATCTTGTCCGTACCAGCTTTCTGAAGCTGCCACTGTTTCTGGAATTCAACAGCATTGTTGTTGTATTCTTCCTGACGGGCAAGGGCCTGCGTCGCAAGGTCATCACGGCCGGCGTTGACGGCCTGCATGGCTTTACGTTCCCATTCCTGGGCTTTCGCGAGTTCGTCCTGATACTGTTTTTCAAGACGCTTTTCATCAGCAATGGCGACGGCAACCTGCTTCTTCGCTTCGTTCAGGCTCGTCTGCATATCCAAAATTGACTGATTTAAGATCTTTTCCGGATCTTCCATCTTATCAAGCGCTGCATTGGCTTCAGATCTGAAAATCGTAGAAATACGGCTAAAAATTCCCATGGCTTCTAACTCCTTAAAATCGCTTAATTAGTCTTTAAACGCAGAAATGGTTTCATAGTCTTCAATGAGCGCTGTCGCAATCGATTCAATCGATGCCTGAAATTCATTGAAATCAAGATTTTCAGTCTGAAGCGTATCGCTCATGCAGACCGTGTTCTCTTCAATACTATAAGCACCAGAAATCATCTCGCCATTCAATCTAAGAAGCGTCTCATAGAAAGCTTCTTTATTCTTTGAAGGCACATCAAAAAGACGAACGATAAACGTCACCACAGGCGGGGTAAAAAGAACGTAAATATCATTGATGTCAATCAAATCATCGAGAATATGATAAACACCATCGCTTACTTCTTCGTATTCGAGATCCATGTCGATCATGTACTGCTCAATGTCTTCTTTTGTACGCATCTGAAATCCTCCAGGAAAATTGGAAAAGAACAACGTGCGGAAACGAAAATCCTAGCTTTTGCGTCACCGCAAGAACGCCTCTTTTTAACACATTTCCGCTTCGCTTAAAAGCAGATTAGCATTTTACAACCACACAAACAAAAAAGCGTGGCTACGTCAAAATCCAAAACGCAGCCACGCTTTCAAAACTTCATACGACTCACGCAATCGCTACGACTGATAAAGCTGATACATCAATCGCAACCCAGCAGACATCGAAGGCGAGAGCGCTGTGCGAATGCATCGTAAGATCTGAAGCGATAAACGGGGTTCAGAAAATTCCAACATGCGAAGCGAACCTGCATCCAACTGAAGTACAACACTGTCCTCGGTCGCAGCCGTCGACAATATCTGCGGCCCATCAAACAAGACCGCAAGCAATCCAATACATTCCCCTGCACCATACGTCGCAAGCACCGCGTGATCTGCATCCGTCTCGCGAAATTGGCCGGATTCAATAATATATAAATCCCCTTTTTCTTCCCCCATCTCGCGCAATACTTCACCGCGTGGAATTGACTTTCGCTCCAAAAGCGGCAGCAACTTTTCAATCGCCGTCATATCCAAAGACGAAAATATCGTTTTATCGAGAAGCTGCGTTGTGTTCTCAATATTCAACATGGGGAGAATCTTCATGGAACGCCTCGGAAAAAAAAGGCGCCGTTCACCGGCGCCCTTAGTCATGCTCTAGCTTAGGCTTCAGGAGCAACGAATCTCGACGATTCATCGGTCAGGTCAGGACGTTTCCAGCCTTCGCGACATTTCACGAGGTAATCGTGTTCCGCGCTCTTCACACCAAACAAATCAAATGAAAGCAGGAAATCCGGCGTCGCTTCTTTGATCACTTTCTGGATGTTTTCAACACGAAGACCAAGTTCCGTGCGTTTCAACGTCATCAGGGTCACAACCTTGTCGGCAGTCTTGTCTTCGTTATCGAGGTGGCAAAGGAACATGCAGCTCGATTCCGTCAATTTGATCTTATCAAGCGTCCATTCCGGTTCATAAGGAAGGCCCATCTCTTTCTGAACGCTGACGAACGTCGATTCAGATGCACGAAGACGCGTGCTCAGTTCGCTGCCATCCAGGCAAAGATCGCAAACCAGCGCAAACGCCTGTTTACGGCACGCGGCACTCCATGTTTTCCAGAACATGTAAGGCGTCGTGTTCGGACGGATCTCGCGACGAACGTCGTAGATCTGTTTGGAAAGCTGAGCCTGCGCTTCATCTTTGCGCATACAGCAGTTTTTGTATTTCTTGCCGCTACCACAGTGACAAAGTTCATTACGTTGTTGATTATTCATCTCTCTTCCTGTTCTAAATCCGTTCGCCGGATCTCAAAAAATTTGGTTGTCCCCCGGCTGGGCCGCTCCCTTTATCATATCTTCACGCGTTTTAGCAAGTTTTGTCTATCCTGCACTTTCGCTTTTGCAAAAAAATGATTCCAAACATCACGTCGCATGCTCGATAATGGGAGGGGGAAGTCGGAAAATTGTCAATCCAAATGCATATTTGAGTAAACCATTTCCGGTGTCTTCCAACCAAGCACTTTTCGAGGTCTCCGGTTAATCTCTTCACAGACCTGTCTGATGTACCTGTCAGAGACCTTGGTAAA
>JAZUKH010000076.1:0-10399 GCA_045643185.1 Myxococcota bacterium
GATTTGTCCGAAGCCGAAGGCAAGTTCGCGGCCGCCGACTCCAAAATTGAGTTTACGATAATCTGCCTTAACCGTTCCTGAAGTTGGTACGGCCGTGTGGCATGTTTGAGCGAAGCGAGTTCCACACGGCCGCCCAAAGAGCGCTCGGGGGGGGGCAAGGGGGACGAGCGCGAGCGTCCCCCTGCACGCCGCAGGCTCAGGCCTGCTCAAATATTAAAGAATAAACGCAAAACCTATAACAACATTTCCCCCCACACACAGCTGACCAGTAACTGATCACACGTGCTTTTCCAGCCATAAAAACAAGTTTCTGGAAAAGTCCCCCCATTGACCCCACGCATCTACAAACACGGAGGTTATTATGACAACGATGCAGGATCTAAAATTCGAAAAAGCCCATCTCAACATTCTTGCTGAGGCGCGTGCCCATGGTTTTGGCAAAGCCACACCTGACAAGGAGATAGCCTATGCTGACACGCTTTCAGGCAATGTATCACTTTCAGACGCCGTCATTCCCGAACCGACCAATTCCAAGCCCAACGACACCCCAACGGAAACCCACCCCTGTGCAAAAGGCATAAACAGCCTAAATGAGCCTTCAACCGAGGAAATGTCCGACGTCACAGACGACGAGGAATGCGCAGAAGCCACACAGATCGCGGCACGCAGCGACATTGAGAGCGAACCTGAAAAGTCGTTCTCAGTTTGTCCACCAAACACGCGTCACAAACTCAAAACGAGCCATCACAAGCCCAAACTAGAGTCTGTTCACGTCACAGCCTTGTCAGCCGTCTCCTCACCGCTTGGTCCAATCGCCAACTACGCCATGTCTCGACCAATTCATGACGAAACGGAAACAGCCAAGCTTCCTGACCGATCACACGCGACGTTGAATGTCGACGAGATCACCAAAACCGCTGAAAACGTCGATGGCGGTATGCCCACCATGCCGTTTTCACTACAAAACCATAAAGTCAACGGCACCAAGCTTTTGCCCGCCAACGAAGCTCACCTGAACTCGGATGAAATGACACCGTGTTTTTTGAATGACATGCACGAAGTCGCCAGACGACAGCACCATGCAGAAAACCACCGGGATGCCTCCTTTGACGTCGTGAGCGCCCTGGAAGACGAAGACCGACACGAAGAGCAGCGCCTCAACTCATCGGAACTCTCGATCGGACACGTCGTTGGCGGACGTTACGAAATTCTTTCAGAAGTTGCACGCGGTGGATTCGGCATCGTCTACCGGGCTCGCCAGATCGGCATTGACCGCATCGTCGCCCTCAAACGTCTGAAATCCCAAAACGAGCCCAGTGCCGTCCAGCGTTTTCTGCTCGAAGCCAACATCATCAAAAACCTCATTCATCCCAACACGATCCAGCTCATTGACGCCGGCACAGATCGAGACAACCACCTCTATTTCGTCATGGAATACATCGAAGGCCAATCCCTGCAAGCCATCCTGAACCACGGCGAGTGCATCAGTTTACAACGTGCCATCAACATCACGATCCAGATCTTAAAAAGCCTGAATGAAGCCCATCAACGCGGTATCATTCATCGCGACTTAAAACCGAGCAATATTTTGCTGAGAAACGTCATTGGCGAACATGACTTCGTCAAAGTGCTCGACTTCGGAATCGCAAAACAGACGAGCATGCTGACGCCCAAATTGACGATGGACGGCAAAATCCTGGGCACGCCACAATACATCGCGCCCGAATTGTTTTCGGGTCAAACGCCCACCCCAGCGTCCGACCTGTATGCCATCGGGCTGATCCTCGCGACGATGATCATGGGCACATCCTTGGTGCCCGAAAACCCGATGGAAGCGATCAAATGGCACATGACACCAACGCCGTCGGTCTTGCCGAACTGGATCAGTGCAAGTCCCATTGGGCCATTTCTTCAAAAAGCCATTCAGAAAGACCCCGAAAAACGCTACCAGACCGCGTTAGAAATGATCGTCGACCTCAAAAAGCTCGAAGCCCAACAAGCTGGTCAGGAGACATATCTCAACCCCATGCCGCGTCCTGGCATGACGTCACTACAAATACTGATTTTGGTGAGCGTCATCGTGATCATGCTTGGCATCGTGGGGATCCTGGCGTACCTCGTATTGGCCTGACACGCACTAATTCGCGGCATCCGGTGCGACGATGACTGGTTTTTCCGCAGTGTCGACCGGAGCAGATCCAACCGCAGCGTCTTTTTCCACCGCACTAGGCGCTGCAGCCGGGGCGCTTTCACCCGCGAGTGGCAGATCTTCACGCTGGTCATCCTCGCCGGATGACAGGTCGAGATCAGGAAACACTTCTTCCATATTCAATTCATCAGAAATGTCAATTTCGTTCTCTTCCGGCTGAGTCACGTTTTGAATCAGGCGTTGTTCGGCGCCAGCACGCCCCCAGTCAGCCATTTTACCGTGTTCATCACGCACAAACACGACGATCTCATCAGAACGGATCAGACGAAACTCATCGCGGATCTTGCGTTCACGAGCACGTGGATCTTCACGCATCGCGTCGATCTTAACGCGCAGAAGGTCGTTCCGGCGTTCAATTTGTGCATTGCCCTGACGCACGTCCTCAAGGTTTTGCATCAAATGCAGATATTGGTCAGAAGATGCCTGTTCATTGATCTCCATGATCAAATATCCGACAAAGATAATGAAGGCAAAGCCCAAAAGCAGTTTTAAAACCTTATCCATGGTGCATGCACAAAGAGGCTAAAAAAGAGAACGCGGCGTCCTGCCGTAAACGCCCAAATTCTAATAAAGCCACCAGATTTGAGCAAAATTCCAATGTATGGCGCGTTAATGGGTGATCTTCTCGACGACCGTGGCGATCTCTTCCGCAGTTGGGATCATGCCGCCATCGTGCCCAATAAAATGGATCGACTTGTTGGGCAACAGACGCTGAATGTCTTGCAGCATCTGACCACGGTTGCACTCGACGACCAGGATCTTTTCGACTGACGCCGCAGCCCGTTTGAGTTGGTCTTCGGGGAACGGCCACAGTGTAATGGGACGAAACAGGTCGAACGCACGCGTCTTTTGCTGCGCAGCACCGGCCACCCGGGCACAAATACCAAAAGCGACACAAAGCGCTTTTGGCTGTTCGACGTGTAAGCATTCGGCATCCGGCAATTCACGCGTCATTTGCTCGTAAACTTCAAAACGTCGGTCGTTTGCCTGTTCGAGTTTGGCCGGCGTGAGTTCAAGCGACGAAATGACGTTGGGCTGCAAGTCTGGACGCGCCGCCCAGCTGCGTTCGGTCTCACGAGGCAACGACAGGTTTTCGGGCAGTTCCATGGTCTCCATGACCTGACCGATGAACGCATCGGCCAACACGATAACCGGTGTGCGATAACGAAACGCCGTCTCAAACGCCTGACGGGTAAAACGAAACATCTCGTCGACAGATGCCGGTGCATAGACCGGAATATGGTAGTGACCATGCCCACCACCACGTGTCGCGACAAAGTAATCGCCTTGTTCCGGGCCGATATTGCCTAAGCCCGGGCCCGAACGCATGACATCGACGATGACGCCCGGTAAACGCGCAGCAGCCATGTACGAAATGCCTTCCTGCATCAGGCTGAAACCCGGCCCCGAGGTCGCGGTCATGGCGCGTTCACCGCTCGCCGCAGCCCCGTAAAGCATGTTGATCGCAGACACTTCGCTTTCCGCCTGGATCGTGATGGCGCCTGCATGCGGCAACACGCGCATCGCGTCGTGCGCGATCTCACTCGCCGGCGTGATCGGATAGCCAAAAAACGCGCGACAACCAGCCGCCAACGCACCACAAATGACCGCATCATTCCCTTTCAAAAACGCATGACGCGTTGCCGATGACAACACCTGGTCACGCTGGTGCGCAGCCAACACGGCTTGTGTCACCTGACGCGTCAGCAAATCAGCAAGGTTTTCGATCGTCTCAGGGGCCAAGTTCGCCACGATATCAGCCGTCACAGCGTCGGCAAGATCCGACGTTAATTCGTCAAAACAAGCGTCAGACGAGGCTTGGCACGTTTCATCACTTTTTTGAACCTCCTGAGCGGACGACAAAACGCCATCGTTTTTCGAGTCCAGATCAACCATCGTGAGGGCGAGCGGCTCCGGACAGATCAACGCGCAGGTTCCACAGCCCACACACTTCGATGCATCCGTCAGAGCCACAGGCACGTACCCGCCAAAATTGCGATGACCGCTCAACGAAAGACAGTGCGATGGACATTCTGAAACGCAAAGCCCGCATGCTTTGCAGCGCGATGGAGTAATTTGAACGATCTTACGCAAAATGTAACCTGTTTTGGAAAACGCAAAAGCGTGGTATCATAAAATAGAACGACGAACAAGCCGACCCTATGTCAAAACGACAAGCTGACCTCGTTGTCAAACATTCAACCTTTTTTTTATCGACGGAGAGTGCATCATGAAACGATCAATGGTCTGTGCCATACTTTGTCTTGGACTTATGCTGCCCGCACTGTGCGACGCTAAACCAGCCAAGGATAAACCGCGAAAAGGTCTGCCAGCCGATCAACCCGTCGTGGTCGCTCCCTACGATTTTTCGTCCACGCTTTCGACCAAGGTCGATGGCAATCTAAAAGACTGGTACAACCTCGAAAGCGTCGGTTTCCAGACGCTCATCAGTGGTGAATATGACTACGACTGGACCGGGCCGCGTGACCTCAGTGCCCAACTCAAAACGCAGTATTCCGAAAAAGCCATTCACATGCTCGTCCAGGTCAAAGACAACGTCGTCGTCGACAAACTGCGTCAATGGAAATCCGACCGCGTCGAAGTCTGGTTGCTCGCCGAAGACAAAGCCGGCAAGCCACTTGGCAAGTTGACCGGCGTTCAGTTCGACCTCGGACCAGTCACCAAGAACATGCCACTCGGCATCAAAGTCCTGGCCGGCAACAAAGACCTGTCCAAGATCAAGGCCGTACCGTTCATTCAGCAGGAAGACGACGAACACATGGCTTATGACATCGAGTTTTCGGTCGACTACGCGCTGTTCTCCAAGGTCAGCCCTGTCTATGACGGCGCCCTGCGTTACTGTGTCATCGTCCGTGACTGGGACGAAGATGACGCCAACGAAGATGAAGCCGCCATCAGTAACTGCCCGATCAACCCGGCCAAACCAGCCACGGTCAAGCCCGACGATATGGCTAAAATCAAACTCGACCTCGAACGCGTCATGTGGCAGTCTCTCATCGGTGCCGACGATGCCATCGCTGCAAAATCTGGCGACTGGATCTTTGGAAATGCCAACGTTGCCAGCACTTCTGAACCCGAATCCATCGCTTACAATGACAACCAGTTCGTCATTTATGGCTTCGATATTTACGAAAATGCCGGGTTTTCATGGAACACCATGGCTTTAAACGGCAGTTCGACCGACCCAAAAATGTCTTTTGCAGACGTCGACGGCGATAAGCTCGACGAGATCTTCATCACGAGAACCGAAACCTGTCTTGAACCTGGCCTGACAGCACAACGCGTTTATGTCTTCGACTTTTCAAACACCCAAGGACTGCGTTTGGGCACCAACTACCTCGCCAGCGTCACCGATACGAACACGGGAAAGACATACGCTAACAAGTTCCAGAACACCAAGAGCGGAATCGTCCAGACGCCCGGCACCGGCGATTTCATTGAATGCACCCTCGATTATTCCGACGACATGGAACCGATTCTGCCAAAAGGCGCCAAAAAACACACGATCAAATTCTAACGCATTCTAATGCACCAACGCGGCGGCCAAACGCCGCCGCAATCATAAACTCACGACATAGCACAACTGAGCAAATTCATGCCCGAAGAACAGGATACGGTCCAAAACAACGAACCCATTTCCGAAGAAGAAATTTCCGACGAAGAAATGGATGATATCGAACTCGACGAGGCCGATAACGAAGAAAACTACTATGACCTCGACGAAAATACGCACGGCGTTCCCTCAGGCAGCACGCGGGGCGGTATGTTCTTTTCGCCAGGCGCAACGTTCGTTTGCAGCGGACGAACTTCTTTCGGCGGCACGGTCAATCTCATCCTCAGTCTGGCTTTTTTGCTCTTCCTCATCTGTGCCTTCACTTTTCGATTTTTCCCATTACCTGGTCTGGGGTTTCTGATCATCACAACGCTGATCCTCTGGACGGGGTTTATTTTACACAACCACCAGAAACATCAGAGTGAGATCTCCGGGGGACGCATTTTTTTGGCGAGTTTTAGTGTCATCACATTCTGGTTCCCGCTGTTGATCAGCACTGTGTTTGGATTTGGATTTGTGATGCAACGCACCTGGATGAGCAACGATACGATGCTCCCGGGCATTCACAAGGGCGATTACGTCCTGGTGGATCGCCTGACGTTCCTGGCATCAGCGCCAAAACATGGCGATCTGGTGCTCGTCGAAGACGAAGTCGACGAAGGACGCGGACCATACAAACGAGCCTATTTCGCGCGCGTCATCGCAAAACCGGGTGACACGATACAACTCAAGGGCGGCGTGCCCTATGTCAACGAGAAATCCCTCGCACATTTCATTCCCGACAAAGCTCAGCTCAAAACAACGCCGCCCAACCAGCTCGTAACCTTTTACGAAGTGCCGGCCAACGTCGTCGTTGAACCAGACAAGCCTTCGAGTATGCCTGCGGCCTGGTATCCCATCTTGGCCACCGCTGACCAGTTCCTCGCCGGTCAGACCATTTCGTTGACCCTCGAAGACGAACAATACTTCGTGCTGGAAGACAACCGCGATGACACTGGCTTTCGACACATTCGCACGAGCTACGGAAGCATCGTCCACGAGACACGCATCAAAGGTCAACCGCGTTACATATTATATAACTCGCTGGAACCTAACGGCTTTGATCGCTTCGGCTATAGACTGCGCTAAATTGACACGTCTTGTTATGTGACGCGCTGGTACTACGCAGCCAACAAAGCATTGTCTGGTCAGAAATTCAAAATCTCAGCCGTAGCGAAGCCGAAGGCAAGCAGGCTGAGATTGGGCGAGCTGTAACCTTTATACCTACAATAGATACATAAATCGTTGAGAATTCATGTATCAAGTTTTATATTAAAATTTCTGTTTTAACCGATGTTCTAGTTGGAACACGGAATTTTATTTTGAAATGGAGGATTTTCCAATGAATTTGAAGAACAAATGGCCGCTTCTGGTCATTCTTGCCCTTGCCGTAATAACAGCTGTGGCGTGCGCCGCAAAACAGCCTGTCGAAACGCCGAAACCCGTCGCGCACGTGTTCAGCCTCGAAAAACTCGACAACCCCGTGATTTTCAAGACTGCCGATGATGCCAAAGCTCTTTGCGATGTCAACCTCAACCATGTCGATCGTCTCAAAGCCGAGATTCTGGCCGTTAAAGGTGAACGCACCCAGGAAAACACGCTTGAACGCTATAATGAGATCGAGATCGCGCTCGATCGTATTTTTGGTACCGCCGAATTGATGGCCAATACGCACCCCGACGAAGCCGTCCGTACGGCCTCCGAAGACTGCACCACGCGCGCTGAAGCCGTCTCCACCGAACTTAGCATGGATCCGGATCTCTATGCCGCCATCAAAGCCGTCGATCTCAGCAACGCCGATGACTCCACGAAATACTTTGTCAAACGCGTGCTCCTTTCTTACGAACTCAGCGGCGTCAACAAAGACCAGGAAACACGCGACAAACTTAAAGCCCTCTCTGACGAAATGATCAAAACCGCCATGGAGTTTGATCGTAACATCCGCGACCAGAAAGGCAGCATCAAATTCAAAGTCGAAGACCTCGAAGGTCTTCCCGTTGACTTCATGGCGGAACACCAGCCCGACGAAAATGGCGACATCACCATTTCGACCGACTACACAGACTACTTCCCCATCATGAACTACGCGAAAAAAGAGGCCACGCGCGCCGCGCTCACAAAGGTCTTCAATGGCCGCGCCTATCCTGACAACGAAGCCGTCTTCAAAAAATTGCTTCAACAGCGCTATGAATTCGCAAAACTCGTCGGTTACGACAGCTGGGCCGAATACAATGCCGCCGACAAAATGGCCAAAAACGCCGCAACGATCAGCAACTTCCTCGAAGACATCGCCGCCGTGACGCGTCCTCGCTCCGATGCCGAAGTCGCCGAACTCCTCGAACTCAAAAAAGCCGACGTCCCCGACGCAACTGGCTTCTATGCGTGGGACCGCTTCTATTACATTGAAGCTCTCAAAAAACAGAAACACAATTTCGATTCTCAGGAAGTCCGTCAGTATTTCCCCTACGAAAAAGTCAAACGCGGCATTTTAAGCGTTGCAAGCACCATCTATGGCCTCTCGTTCCAGGTCTCAGACCGCGATGTCTGGGATGACTCCGTTGAAGCCTACGATGTCTACGATGGCGACGAACTCATCGCGCATTTCTTCCTCGATATGCACCCGCGTGAAGGCAAATACGGTCACGCGGCCAGCTTCGGCATGCTCAACGGCATCGAAGGCCTCCAGCTCCCCGCCGCCACGCTCGTCTGCAACTTCCCAGAGCCCACGCCGACCAACCCGGGTCTCATGGAACACAGCGACGTCGAAACCTTCTTCCATGAATTCGGCCACCTCCTTCACCAGCTCGTCAGCGGACGTCATCACTACAATCACCTCTCCGGACTCAACTGTGAATGGGATTTCGTCGAAGCCCCCTCGCAGCTCTTCGAAGACTGGGCATGGGATTACGATGTCCTCAAACGCTTCGCCGTCAATGCTGAAGGCAATGTCATTCCCGAAGATCTCGTCAAACGCATGAAAGCCTCCGAAAACGTCGGAAAAGGCATGCTCAATATGCGTCAGATCTCCTACGCGACACTCTCCTACAACTATCACGCCAGCGATCCCGCCAACATCGATATCGTCAAAATGCAGAACGACACCTTCGACAAATACAGCCCGTTCGTTGCCTACGATAACGATTACACGTTCGCAAGCTTCGGTCACCTCAATGGCTACAGCTCGGCCTACTACACCTATATGTGGTCACTCGCCATTGCCAAAGACCTCGCCATTCCTTTCCACGAAAAAGGCTTGATGAACGTCGAAACCGCTCGCAACTACCGCGAAAAAGTCCTCGCTCCCGGCGGCTCCCGCGAAGCGGCCCAGTCCGTCCAGGATTTCCTCGGTCGTCCTTACAACCTCGACGCATTCAAAGCTTGGTTGTCTGAATAATCCATAGGCGCGCGGGCTATCGGCATTCGCCGATACGCCCGACGCAAGCCGCCTATTTGCTGTCGCAAATACGGCGGCTTTTTCTATTTTTGTTCGGCTGTTGCCAATCTGCCATGACAAAGTGACTTCATGGTTCTAAACAATGTTGATTGAACCACTTACTTTCATCGCCTGTTAGCGACATAAGTGATGTCCGAGGTCAAAATGCCATCGTCGCATTCCACTGACCATCGCTTTATCATCTCAAAAGTGCCTTTTCTTAATGGAGTGAGTGAGGTCTTGCGCGCCAAATGCCTGACCATGCTGCCACCTGCCATGGTCATAATCACCGCTTTCGGTATGGTCTTTTTGGCCCAGTGGCTTGGTCATCCCGAAATCATGTTGCCCACACTCGGGGCCCTTATGACAGGCGCCTGGTTAGTGTCAGACAACCTGTGGCATTGCAGCCGTCGACACCTCGCCCTTTGTCCCCCGCTGGCCGCCATCACGGGCACGATTCTGTCCGATCTGGTCAGTGCAACCGACACGGTTTTCATGTACCCCGCGCTCTACGTGGCGTTTCTGCTCACGGCACTTATTCTGATCTTCAGCCGAACGCAGATTTACCCATGCTTTGGCGCTGCCACGCTGCCAATCCTCTTTCACACCACGTCCTGGGTCTATCCGCTCTCTGTCACGGTCATGGTGCTCATCCTGTGTGCCGGCCGCACCTTGCTCGAACACACACACTGCGTGGAACCGCTCAAAGGCTCCGGATTTTCACCGTTGCGCGAAAAACGACGTGTCCGAATCGCCTACTATCTGCAAACATCACTCGGTCTGCTGCCAGCCCTGATCCTAGTGCCTTGCATTGGCGACCATTATTTGTTGCTGCCGCCAATGTTTGTCACCTACGCGACTTTTTGCAACCAACACTCGTCCTTCACGCAATGTCAGGTCAAAACCTGGACACAGATCTCACTCGCCATCGTCACCAGCTCCCTGCTCAGTCTGGTCATGGGCTTTGCCTTTGACACCGAGTTGAACACCACCACCAGTCAAGCACTCTTCGCACTCGGGGCTGGCTTGTCGGTCGCCGTCACTGCACTGATCGGCAAAAAAGCCTTTCACAAGCTCTTTCCGCCAGCCATGTCGTTCGCCCTCACGCCATTTTTTGTCCACTTCAATCCGTGGTTAATGCTCT
>JAZUKH010000077.1:0-10208 GCA_045643185.1 Myxococcota bacterium
GCACCAACTACACATGCGATGCCTCCGTCTGCGGCATCGACGACGCGCTCGGCATCAACAAGGAATTCAAGAGCACCCTCGACCTTAGCACCTTGCCTGCCGGCACCTATTACGCGGCCTTCCTTTTCAAATTCGACGGCGCTCAATACGTCGCTACGACCACCGAAAAGAAAAACTGGATCACGCCGTCCGTCAAGACCGTCGATGATTCGACCAAAATGACCGTCGACGAAGTCCGTACCTTCAGCCTGTCGGCTGAATGCCAGGCTGACGCTAAACGTTGCAACGGCATGCAGCATCAAAAATGTGTCGGTGGACGTTTCTGGCAAAATGACAGCGACGTCTGCACCCAAGCCTGTAGCGCAGAAATGGGATGCGTTGCCTGCGACCCCAACGACTATACGCCTTGGTGTAACAACAACAAGATCACATCGTGTACGAGCGAAGGGCAATTAAAGATCGACGAGTGTGTTTACGGATGCACCGACGATAGAGATCCATCAACACCGGATTCTTGTTATCAGCCCAAAACCTGCGATTCCAATAATTACAAGCCCTGGTGCGATGGCAACTATCTCGTTAACTGCACCGATAACCTAGAACGCAGAACCCAATGCCGTAATCGTTGTAGAAGCAACGACATCACCGGTTGGTGCGAATAATCAAGTTCACGGTTAAGAACGAAAAAAGCCGCTCAGATTGAGCGGCTTTTTTGTTATCTCCAGCAAACGCGCTGAGATCAACGGCGCCTGAGAGCCATGAACTGACGCCGTGCTATTGAACTACGCGTTTTCAGCGATATATTCTTCGATGCCTTTGCGCACTTCGTCGCGAACATTGGCGAGCGACATGGCATAGAGTTTTTCGCCATCCAAGCAGGCTTTGAGCTTGGCGACCATGGCTTTGGAGCCCGTGGGCAGATTTTCGAGCATGGTTTGAACAGGATATTCGACGCCGGCAAGCGAAATCACCGGCCACGAAAGCAGGCCGATACAAACGGCGAGGTAGAGTTCAGGATCGTCGTTGAGGTTGTCGGCTGCGATCTCAGAGATCGTGAGGGCATCTTCCCAAGAGCATTCGAAGTTACCATCGCGGCCATCGACGGGGCAGCCGCTAAGTCCCCAGACGAAGTTCTCCCAATCCGCGCGTTCGATATCGTCGAACGAGTCGAGGTAAAGAATGATCTGCGTCAAATAGCTGGCGACGGGATAGCCGGAACGAAGTGAAAGGCATTTAAGGGCATGTTTAGCGAGGTCGCACATATCGTCATCGGGCATGAGCAACGAAGCGCAATAGAACAATTCGCCCATAAAACCGCCCTGTGTGGCGAGCAGGTCGAGCGGTTCAAGATCGAACTTGGCTGCCAGCGAAATGAGGTACGACACCGCCGTCGGCGCGAGGTGAAGATTCATGCGTTTGTTGGCAAGGATCTCGACCTTTTCACGGCATTCTTCGGGCACTTCGTCAAGAATCTGGCTGAAATGAAGGCGCTTAGCCGGGTCGTCGTGCAAAAAGAACGGCTGCATCGACGGCGGATTCATCCAGTCGATGAGTTTGTGGTGCGGCAATTTGACATCATAGCCATTCGCAGACGGCGTCTCGTCTTCAACATCGACGGTCGAACTGCTCGGCGTGCTCATGCCGTGAGCCTGGCGATATTGATTCATCATGCCAGAAAGCATCGGGTTGTTCGCCACCATCTGTTGAAACATGGGGTTGTTCATGCTGTCCTGGATCTGCTGCTGCATTTCGGGCGTCTTCGACAACGCATCGATCTCGCTTAACATCTCAGGATGTTTGAACAACTCGCCAATCAGGCTGTATGGATCACTTTGAAATTTTTCGAGGCCACCGAGTTGATTGATCATCTCGAGGACGCGCTGCATGTTCTGTTCGTTCGACATTTGTGGTTCCTTAAAAAAAAGGTGAAAAAAGGGGCGTATATGGCGAAAATTCGGTGAAATTTTAACGAAAAAGCGCACCCGTAAAGACGAGTGCGCTTTGTGTCACATATAGTTGAAAATATCAAGGCGGGGCATCGAAACCTCGCAGAGACGCAAAAAATTTGCGTCTCTGGCTCATTAATCGACGATGAGCTTGAGGCTCGGCGTGAGCGCCATACCATAATCGCGGAGCGTGACGAGCACGACGTAACGGTTAGCGTAGCGATCGGCATCATTCGATTCATACAAACCCGTATTTTTGAGGATCGAGGGCACGAATTTCCACGGCGTCTTGATGACTTCGTCCTGAACGAGAACGGGCAAAACGCCCCAATAGAGCGCCATGCGGGCGCAGATACGGGGATCGGTGGACATACCGAGGACGGGGGCGGGCGCGCGTTCCTCAGAGATCATGCGGCAGGTCGTGCCAGTCTTAGCGCAAACGGCGATCGCTTTGGCATTGAGTTCGCGCGCCATCTTGACGGCACTGCGAGAAAGACCTTCGAGGATCTGACTGGTCATCGAGTCTTCGAAATCGGACGTCGAGGTGTGGTTGACGAGCGAGTTGAAGCGGTCGCTCTTGAACTGATAGCCTTCGATCATGCGGACGATGCGGTTCATGGTCTTGACGGCTTCGACGGGGTATTTACCGACGCTCGTTTCACCGGAAAGCATGACGGCATCGGCACCAGCCATAGCGGCCCAGGCGACGTCGGTCACTTCGGCGCGAGTCGGCGTACCGGCTTCGATCATTGATTCGAGCATCTGCGTCGCCACGACGACCGGACGATTCATTTCGATGGCAAGTCTTGTCAATTCTTTCTGAATGAGCGGAATCTCTTCGGCGGGCATTTCAACGCCAAGATCGCCACGAGCAACCATGATGGCGTCCGAAACTCTGACGATCTCTTCGATGTCGCGAATCGCTTCCGGTTTTTCGATCTTCGACATGACGGGAATATCGGCACCGCGTTCTTCGAGGAAGTGTTTGAGTTCGAGCACATCTTTGGCTGCGCGAACGAACGACAAGGCCAGGTAATCGACGCCAAGTTTGCAAGCGAAGTCAGCGTCATCACGGTCTTTTTCGGTAAAAGAAGGCGCCGAGATCGCGACGTTCGGCAGGTTGATGCCTTTACGATCGGACAGCACGCCGCCACGAATGACCGTGCAAAGGATCTCGGTGCCATCGACCGAGTCAACGCGCAACTCACGCGTGCCATCAGCCATCAGAATCTTGTCGCCCGGTTTGACGTCGGCAGCCAAATGCGCATATTCGCTCGGAATCAGGTTTTCGTCACCTTCGACTTTACGGACTGTGATCGTGATCTGTTTGCCTTCGACGAGCTGGATCGGCCCATTGGCAAAGTGACCCACACGAATTTTGGGACCGCACAAGTCGCCGAGCACGGCGACATGACGACCACTGCGTGCAATGGCGTCTTTCACGAGTTTGAACGTTTCGGCGTGCGATTCGTGCGAACCATGCGAAAAGTTCAGACGAAAAACGTCGACGCCAGCCGCTATCAGTTCGTCCAAAACTTCGGGCTTGGACGTCGCAGGACCAAGCGTCGCAATGATCTTCGTGCGACGAAATGACAAAATGTTTTTACTAAAATCGAGATTATCCACGTTTTCCTCCATGTTTTTTGAGCGTCAAGGTGCCGTCTGGCACACATGTAGGTTTTAAGCGGTTTGTCGCCATTTGTAAAGCGCCGCTATTCGGTGACGGCAAGCGTAATATTGGAATTGCGTGTCGCGTATTCCACAAGATTGACGTCATCTTTCAGCTGGTAGACGTGCCAAGGCGTTTTGATGGTGCCTTTATCCTCGTCAACGACTTTGATGATCGGTGCAGCCAGACGGCCATTTTCGCTAAGTTGTGCGGCTAGCGCCAAGGGAACTTCATCAACTGCGGCGGTCACAATGATGACGTCAAACGGCGCCATATTTTTCCAGCCATTCAACCCGTTTCCATTCTTGAGTTTGACGTTTGAGACGTTCAGGCGTTCGAGCGAAAGACGCGCATTTTCGCCGAGGTATTCGTTAATTTCGATCGAATACACGAACTTGGCGGTGCGTGCCAAAATCGCGGTCATGTAGCCGGTGCCGGTGCCGATCTCCAAAACCGTGTCGCTCGGTGAGATCTTGAGTTGTGAAACCAGCCAGGCGATGTCCGAGAGTTTCAACGTGGCCTGTTCGCTGCCGATTGGCAGCATTTGATCCTCGTACGCTCGGTGGCGCGCCAGATCTGCCACGAACAGCATACGCGGCACCGAATCAAATGCATCCAATGTCGTCTGGGGCAGGTCAGGGAACTCACGCTTGAGTTCTGCCAGCCGGGCTTCGCGCGAGTCGCGCAGATCCTGCATCTGCTTGCCTGATACCGGCACAACGATCTGTTCCGGGGCTTTCGTACACGCGACGTTCAAAATACTGAACAAACCAAGAAAAATGATCCAAAATACGCGCTTTTCCATATCAGCCAACTACTTAAAAGCCTCAATGAGGTGTTTCTGATCCGTGTGATAAAGATAGAGCGCTGTGATATTGGGCGTTTCAGGACGCTGAATGGCCTCGAGCAACGCATCGCGCGTGTAATCAGCCACCCCGTGTCCCTGATGAAGAATGAAAAAGCGCGAACACAGACCTTGCAGCATCTCAAGAATATGACTGGAGATGAGCAACGCGCCGCCCTTCGAGGTGTACTGTTTAAGGTATTCCGAGAGCTTGTACGTACTCTCGGGATCCAACCCAACAAACGATTCATCCAGAACGATGAGTTCCGGCGAACCGATCAGCGCCGCAGCCATGGCGACTTTACGCGCCATGCCGCCCGAATACTCGCGAATAAGCTGATATCGTGCCTTAGCAAGATCACAAAGTTCAAGCAGCGTCTCGATTTGCGCTTCAGCTTCGTCCGTTTTGAGTTCGCGGATCTTCGCCATAAACATCAAAAACTCTTCGCCCGTCAAATGGGGATAGATCTCGATGTCCTGAGGCACAAAACCGAGGTGTTTTTTGGCCTCGACCGGTTCCTGATCGACATCGTGTCCAGCGATCTTAATGCATCCGGCATCGAGATGCAGCAACCCCGAAATGGCGCGCATCGTGGTCGATTTGCCGGCACCGTTTGGGCCGATGAACGCCACGGCTTCGCCGGGTTCAATGGTCATCGACAGGTCGTTCACGGCGACTTTTTTGCCGTATTTCTTGGTGACATGGTCAATTTGAAGCACAGACATGGCTAACAGATCCTATAACAATGGCGTGCGAAGCGAAATAACGACGTAACGCACAAAAATATCGCGAGTATTTTGAATGGTGAGGGGGAAGTCTCCCCCTACGCGGCTATTTGGCGAATGGGGCGGTAGTAGCCGTCCGATCCGGGCGGTTCTACGACCCATTCCCCAAATACGCCCCTACCCCTTCACCTGGCAGGGCCGACGACGGGGTTGCAGCGCCGATCCATGAAGTTTTACAAAAAGCACAGCGTCGCCGCGAGAATCGCCAATGAGACCGTCACGATCCGCGAACGAACAGGCTGAGTGAATGAAAGACGAACTAACAAAGCTGTCGCGCCAAACACGAGACATGGCGTGAGCACGAGATAGACAAGACCGAGCGCCGTATTCGTCGCCAGGACGGGCAAAGAAGCCGCCGTCAGAGCGACGGCACCCGGCAGGACCAGCCGGAACGCAGCCCGGCGTTTAGCGCGCTGACGAACGTCCTCCGTCACGGGCAGACGACGCGAAAACGCATCATCTTCGAGCCACAACCAGACGGGCGCAAGCACGAGCATGAGCACGAGTGCTGCAACCGGCATCCGGATCGACGACATCGTCTCGGGCGAATAAAAAGCCACGACGGCCATAATGATCGCCAACGTGATCAGGATCACGCGCGACAACGTGTGTTTTCGCGTGATCTGAGCCACATCGCGCGCGACGAGCACCTGTTCGATCGACTCGCTCGTTTTGAGTGCGTTCAGCGTCTTTTGATCCACAAACTGGTAGTTGGCGTTCAACGTGACGCGGTCGTTGTCCATAAAATTGGCCTGAATCGCGAAGTAACGTTTGCGAAAGCGAACCAGGGCATAGGCCGTGGACACGATCAGGGTAACGCCGACGATGGTCGCAGCCGTGATCGCGGCGTTCGCGTAATTCGGCTTGAGCAGCGCCTCGGCGAGCAGTTTGAGAAACAGGTTGGCAAAAAGCGAAAGACCAAGTGCGATCGCCGGCGCCGCCGTAAACATGGATGACGCGAACGCCGCGTTATTTGTCTGGGCGAGCGACGCGTTCCCCGCATACATCAAGACTGCCGCAGACAACACGTAACACGTCAAATTGCCGAAGAACCAAACGCCCAGACAGAGTGCCGCCAAAGCTATGTTATCCTGCCAAACTGGCGCAAAAAGTCCCGCAAATGGAAACAGCGTCAGGGCAAGGATCACAAAAAACTTGTTCGAACGAAACGCGAGAATGTCGAGTGGTGCGATGGGGAGCTGCGACAGTAAACGCACATCACGGCTCCTGAACAACAATTCCATCACATAAAAAGCCAAGAAGGCAGAACTGAACGAAGTCAGCCAAAACGCCATCTCGAGCGGCGTGCCCCCGACGTGTTCGGGCGATATGCCATAGGGTGCCTGCAACAAAAACCACGACAGAATGTAAATAAACGTGGTGAGTCCAGTAATCAACAGGCCGAAAAACCACACATTTTTTCCGCGCAGTTCAAGCGCGGTATAGGAGTTCAGCGTCTTTAGATGCGACATGCTTGATAACTTTATTCCTTGGTAGATTCTTGGGTAGGCGCGGGGGAACGCATCGCCGACGGCGTATTCTGAAAGATCTGGGGCTGTTGCGAGGGCACGGCGTTTGTCGGTGACTCGCCCGCAACATAGACAGGTCTCGGACCAGTCTTTTGGCCCATGACGTTCTCGAACTCACGTTCGATCGACAACAGACGCCGTTCAGCAAGGCGTGCGAGCTGAGGGTCGGGATTCTGTTTGAGGAAGAGCGCGTAGTTTTGACGGGCTACATCGTAGTTACCGATGCGGTAAGCGCTTTCAGCCTCGTCAAAAGTCTCGCGCGACGGGCGGTGACTTGGCTGACAAGCCATGACCAAAAACGTCATCCCCAACAAAACCAGAATGAGAACCACTCGACCTGGACGAAGGCCCTGCCAGGCGAGGGGGTAGCGGCGTATTTGGCGAATGGGGCGGTAGAGCCGCCCGGACCGGACGGCTACCGCCCAATTCAGCCAAATAGACGCGTAGGGGGAGACTTCCCCCGCCTTCATATTAAAATGTTTATCTTGATCCATGCTTCTTTATTTACGCTTTCAAGCGGTCTTTTTGCCATCGGCTCAAAGCCATACGGTCGCCGCCGTTCCATGAAACCACAAGGGTACAAACTTACCATTATATATGCAAGGGCGTTAAGGAAAAAGCGACAAAAAGGCAATGTGGTCAGATGTAGGTTTTAGACTTGCAGTCACATACAAAAAGATAGTAGAAAGCGCGCCAAGGGTGTAATTTTATGCCTGACAATAAACTGATTTTTTGAAACGTTTGCGACAACATTTTGAAAAACAGCGCGAAAAATGATGGCCTGCGAACACAAAACTCGCGGCATAAATATTCGAAGAGGCAGTTGTGGACACGAACAATCCGATGACGAGGGAAGAGCTCATCGAGGCGTATGCTCGGGGTGAGCGGGATTTTTCCGAGTTAGCGCTAAACGGGATCGATTTATCCGGTCTGGATCTAAGCGAGATCAATTTATCGAATTCGAACCTGAACGGAGCGAATCTGGTAGGGACGAATTTTTCGAAAGCGAATTTAACCAAAGCGGACATTTCCGGTGCAGCGGCATCGCGCGCGAATTTTTCGGACGCCGAAATGGGTTGGTGTCTATGCGTTGGCACGGATCTGATCGGTGCGGATTTTCGACGCGTCACGGCGCAGGGCACGAATTTTACGAATGCGCTCGGCATTCGGGCTCATTTTGACGAAGCGGACTGTTTGGGCGCAATTTTTACGAATATGAACGCGATGGCGGCGCAATTTACCGAAGCGAACCTCGAATGTGCCGACATGACGCAGGCAAATTTAAGCAATGCGCTCATGGAAGGCGTGAATGCGCCCTGGTGCAACTTCAATGAAGCGCGTCTGAACTGGGCAAATTTGAGTTGGGCACAGCTCGAAGCCGCGTCTTTTGAAGGTGCAAACCTCACGGGGGCCTGTCTTCGTGCCGCCAATCTTTCGTTCGCGAATCTGAGCAAATCATTCCTTTTGAGTGCCGACGCCTATTTTGCCAATCTTTCTGGCACGATGATCGCCGGCGGCCGCACGGGGATCGCCAACGTTTCTTCGGCGCGCATCACCTATCAAACGTTCAGCCGCTCTGAATGGACTCGCGAAGATCTTCGCGAGTGGCAGAACCGGGGCGCCAGCATTCTCGACTTCGAAGCCTTCCCAAAAGACGTTCAGGATTTCATTCGTCAGGGTCGCAGCAACCTGCACATTACCTTCTCGACGCCTGTTCGCGTCGAGGAACAAAGTGCTCTGGAATCGCTCATTTTTCTTTTATTCGGTGACGATCCAAAATTCAGAATTCTCTCAGTTGACCACGACCAAATGACCAGCACCGTCGCATTTCGTGCTGATCACGATGAAGATATTGAACGTTTCACGACCGCAATCCGCAAATGCACGTGGCGCCTGCAACAGGAAGTCATGCTGCTCGCCTATCGCGAACGCTGTCTCCATGCCGACAGCACGCAGGGCAGCATCTACGCCCGTCGCGACATCATCAGCATCCTCAACCGCCTTTGCAACAACGTCATGCACATTCAGGCGCTCGTGCCGGTCGACGAGGACGACCACATTCGCATCATCGCCGAACAAATGGCCGACGCCTCACTGACGCCGCCCGACAAAACGTCCGTGACCTGGTCCAGCGTCAGCAATCACCGCATCCGAAACTAACGACTCGCCCCGGACACGCCGGGGCTCAACCAAAAAAATTCCTCCCTAGCCCCCTTGTCAACCATTCAAAACTAGAATAGAAGACGGTCGCAATTTTTGTCTGCTCAGAACAGGGAGCAGTTCGCTATCAATTCATGGGAGAGGATCAGTCATGAAAAAAAGTCTTTTGAAATCGTGTTTCGTGTTCAGCGTCGTTGGACTCATGATTTCTATGTCCGGTTGCAAACTCGATGATGACACACCGAAAATCGAAGAGAAAGATTCGGTCATCGAAAACACGATTGCGCTTTGTTCCGACGGCATCGACAACGATGGTAACGGCGTCAAAGACTGCGATGATCCTAATTGCCACACGACGGGCAGTGCCGGCTACGGCCCTGGCAACACGGTGTGCGCTTCCACAGAAGATAACGATTATGTCTGCAACGACGGCATCGATAACGATGGCAACGGCTATATCGACTGCAACGACAACAGCTGCAAAAACGGCAAGAACGTCACAGTCTGCTCCTGCCAGCGAAGCGTCAATGAAGACGGCACACAAATCACCGAAGGCTCCATCATCACGCGCTACGTCCTAAGCGAAACTGGCGAAACCCAGAGCATTTCAGTCAATACATGCATGGACGGTGAAGACAACGACTGCAACGGCTACATCGACTGCAGCGACAATGCCTGTAAGAAATCGACTGACCCCGAAGTCATCGCTTATTGCCAGGGTCAGATCTGCGCTGACCGCGGTCAAGGCTGCCTCGCCGCTGAAAATACTCTCGCTGCCTGCTCCGACGGCGTCGATAACGACATGAACGGCTACATCGACTGCAAAGACAAAGGTTGCTATCTGAACGGCTCTGCTGAAGCCGTCAAATATTGCAGCGGCGAACTCATTGAATGGGATTAATCCCCAGTCTTTTTTGCACAAAAAGGCGATGTCCAAAAACATCGCCTTTTTTTTGTTCTACGTCCTCACCCCATCACGTCTTTTTGTTTTTGCCCCGATTCGACCAATATGTTCAAACGCACTTCCCATTTTAACTGTGTCACCGAGGTCGACTTTGATTGTGGTCCCGTCAATGCCTTTGGACGCGAAGACGTCGAAGCATTCGGCGCCATGCTCGACGATTTTGAGGCGCATTACCCGGCCGCACGCATTCTTTTACTCACGAGCCACAAAGTGTCCCCCAAAGGCAAACCCATATTTTGCGCCGGCGCCGACCAAAAAGAACGCCATGACTGGTCACGACAGGCCATCATTCACTTTGTCGACCAAGAAC
>JAZUKH010000078.1:0-31932 GCA_045643185.1 Myxococcota bacterium
GATCAACTACAACAACCAGACTGCGTACATTTCGAAGCAGTACACGACGACCCAGGCTTCTTCGTCGTCAAGTTCTTCGTCCGGTTCTGCAGAACTGACGAGTGCCCAGATCACTGCGGCCGTGAACTACAACAAGAAGAACTGCCAGTCGCTCTGCACGCGAATTCAGACGCTCGTCGGCACCACGCCGGACGGTGTGTTTGGCCCCAACACGGTCAAAGCTATCGCCAGATGGCAGGCTGCCAACGGACTGGATCCAGACGGTCAGTTTGGTCCCAAATCCCAGGCGAAAGCAGGCTTCACTTCGGGTGGAAACACCACAACCACCACGCCCACGACGGACACCACGCCGACCACAAACACCACGCCGACCACGAACGACAGCAAGTTGCTGACCGATAAACAGGTCACCGCGGCGGTCACCTACAACAAAAACAACGCACAGGCCATCTGCACTCAGGTTCAGAAACTCGTCGGCGTCACCGCCGATGGTTCCTACGGCCCCATCACCGTTCAGGCCATTGCCGCATGGCAGAAAGCAAACGGCTTGAGCGTCGACGGTCAGTTCGGTCCGGCTTCCCAGGCAAAATCAGGCATCAAGCCCGTTGTCTCCAGCACGGCTGTCGATCCTTCCGGTCTCAATGCCCACACCCGTAACTACAAACAGTACGACAATCCCTGGGGTCCGAAAATGTATTCGAACCACAACGATGCCACACAGACGTACAAGACCAGCGCCTGCGGCCCGACCGCTTGCGCAAGCGTCATTGCTTCAAAAGTTGATGCTTCCGTCACGCCTTATACCCTCGGTACGTGGGCTGTCGAAAACGGTTACCGTTCCTACAACGACGGTACCTACCACTCCTTCGTTCCGGCTATCGCAAAGAAATACGGCATGACGGCCACAAGCTGCTCCGTCGATACGGCTATCTCAAAAATGCAGGCTGGTCACTATTGCGTCGCCTGTATGACGGCCGGTTACTGGACAACAGGTGGTCACTACATTACGCCGTACGCCTCCGATGGTTCCACCATCTACGTCGACGATCCGGGTCACAGCTCGCGTCCGAACGGCTTCAAACAGGGTAAGGCTGATTTCAAACGTGAATGTTCTGAAATCTGGTACTTCTCCTAGTAGATAGTCTTAACTCACAAAAAAGCGCCCTTCGGGGCGCTTTTTTTGTGCCCAAAACGTTACAACACCGCAGAGAAAGCATTGTCTGGTCAGAAATTCAAAATCTCAGCGTAGCGAAGCCGAAGGCAAGCAGGCTGAGATCGGCGAGCGGACGCGATTTGTTCGAAACCGAAGTGTAGCGACGTAACATGGTACGTCGTCGCGTCCGCCGACGCCAAACGAAGTTTGCGTTGATTTATCTTAACTGTTCCTGAAGTTGGTACGGCTGTGCAGCTTGTTTGAGCGCAGCGAGTTCCACACGGCCGACAATAAAAGCGCCGGGAGATGCAAGGGGGCCGGTAGAGGCGTGCGACCCGCGCCTATCCCGTCCCCATGCGCGCCTCAGGCTCAGACCTGCACCCAAACAAAATGTTCAAAAAAAAACGAACAAACTAAGACAAATTGTGATCCTCGGCTGAGCCGTAACTAAAATCCCTCATCCTGTTATTATCGCTTTATATTTTAACCGTTTTCAGCTAACAATAGATGTCTGCTTGTGCGCCCATGAGCGGACGCCCATAAAAACCTTTGGAAGGAGAAATCGCCATGAAAAAAGGGCTTCTCATTACTGTGATGCTGATGTTCGTCGTCGTTGCCCTTGGCTGCGCGACCGAAGAAGCCGCGACAAAGTCCGGAAGCGTCAATTATTGGGATAAAAAGAAAGGGGACTGTGAACAGGTTCTGTCCATGCCACATGCCTACCCACTCTCACAAATTTCCTACTGCACAAAAATGTGGGAAATGTACCGCTATGTCGACGACATTCCGTTGAAGGAACGATCGATGTATGCTGTCGCATTTAGCCAAGTGAGCTATGATGCACCGGACGCCTATGACCGCGCCGTCGCAGACGCTGCGCTCGCTCGTATCTGCATTCCGCGTCACCCGAGATCAGGCGATGGCTCCGTGCATGAAGAAATCCCCGATTCGCTCGAATGCAGCCAGATTTCTCAGATGTCCATTGGGGGAAAATCCTATTCCTCCACTAATCCCTTCGCACAGATCCGTGGCACGGTCGAAGTTGAAGAACCAAGTGCCGCTGACGCCAAAGCTGCCAACGCCGCTTACAAAAAAGCCACAAAAACGCGCAAGACCAGCCCAAGCAAGTCGATCGCGCAATACAAAGAGGCGCTTAGCCACGATCCATACAACGTCGCTGCAAAATACGACCTCGCCTGCGCACAGGCCGTCGTAGGAGACGAACGAGAAGCCCTCAAAACGCTCGAAGAACTCTACACATGGGATGATCCAGAAGTCGATCGAAAACTCGTCAAAGCAAGATCAGATGAGGACTTCGAGTCACTCCGCGCTAATCCTAACTTTAAGCTGCTAACGGGTTACGTCAGTATTGCCCTCATTAACGGCGCTGGATCCATCGGCGAGCCCACCGTGGCAGCCATGAAAAAGAAACTGGAACAGAAAAACTTTACGATCGAAACGGTCGGCAAGAGCAATCGACCTGAACTCGTGCCTCAGATCTGGTACCGTGAAGGCTTCGAATCCTACGCCAACAAAATCAAAGAGATCATTGGCAACCGCAAAACAAGCGTCAAAGTCATGTCAAAACCCACGTCAGATAACGATATCCTCGTCGTCTGGGGACAACCCGAGGCTGCCACGCTCGGTGCCGGTCAGAGCGCACCTGTTGTTCAGGGTAAACGTGCTGAAGGCAGCGATAACAAGCTGGATGATCTCTTGAAAGAAGTCGATTCCACGCAGCAGAGCATCGATCACGCACAACAAGCGGGTGAAAAGCTCACAAACGTGGGCTCCGGCTGGTAATATTCTCACCATTTCGTCAAAAAAGGCGCGCTGCGGCGCGCCTTTTTTTGGTTTAACTCAACAAACAAGGATAGAAAAATGAAAAAACTCCTGATCGCAATGGTCGCGATGCTCTCACTCGTCGGTTGCAAGACCGTCGAACCCCAGGCCAATACCGAAAACACGCCTGCACCCGCCGAAGCCGCCAATGCTGACAAAGCAAAACCGACTGACGAGGCAAAACCCGCTGACAACAATGCCAACGACGATGTCACCGCCAAATTGCTCGACCCGTCTGCGCTCAACGAAACGGCTCCCGTTGAATTCATCGTCAAAGTCAAGACCACCAAAGGTGAAATGCGCATCAAACTCGATCGAAGCCTTGCACCAAAAGGTGTCGACAGATTCTATAACCTCGTCAAAAATGGTTATTTCACCGACATCGGGCTTTTCCGCATGGTCAAAGGCTTTGTCATTCAGTTCGGTATTCACGGAAAACCGCTGCTCAACAACGTTTGGCGCGAAGCCAACATTCAAGACGACATCGTGTCGGGCGAAAATACCCGTGGCACACTGACTTTCGCAACGAGTGGCCCGAATTCGCGCACGACCCAGTTGTTCATCAACCTCGGCGACAATACCAACCTCGACCTCATGGGGTTTGCCCCCATCGGCAAAGTCATTGACGGCATTGAGTTGCTCGACAAACTCAATTTTGAATACGGCGAGCGTCCCAATCAGATGTTGATACAAACACAGGGTAATGCTTACCTGCGCGAAAAATTTCCTAACCTCGACTATATTATTTCTATGGAGATCGAAGGTTAGATTCGGTTAAGCAGGCCGCAGGCAGAAGGGGTAGCGGCGTATTGGCAAAGCCAATAGCCGCGTAGGGGAAGGCCTTCCCCTCCCCTATTCCAAACGAACGGTTACGCCGTTGGTAAGTTTTCGTCCACAGACGCCGAAGCGACCACGGTGTCAGCAGGCGCGACCACGGTGTCAGTAGCGACCACGGTGTCAGCAGGCGCAGTCACGGCAGCGGCAACGACAGTTTCGGAAGCCTCGTCGGACGCTTTGCGCTTCTTTGACTGCTCAATAGCAAAGATAAACAGCGTCTGGCAGATCGACGCGATCGGCACCGCAAAGATGAGCCCAACAGCGCCGGCGGCATTCTGACCAGCCAATAGCGCAAAAATGATCACGACGGGATGGATCGAAGCCGACGACCCAACGATCTTGGGCGTAAAGAAGTTCGTATCGCAAAAATGGACGATCAGAATCCACCCCAACACGAGAACTGCCGTCGAAAAGCCCTGAACCAGCCCCAAAAGCACGCACGGAATCGTACTGATGATCGTACCAAAGATCGGAATGATGCTCATGATGCCGGCGACAATGCCGAGCAACAACGCAAAGTCGACACCGAAAAACCAAAGCCCTAAACCGGTCAGCGTACCGTTGATGCAACAAATCAGCAACTGACCACGAATGACGCCGCCAAGCCCTTTTGAAAGTCGCCCGATCAGCTCGTCAAACGTTTTGGTATCCCCCGATGGCGATTCAAACAAATGGCGAAGATGCCCCATCCACTTGGGCTGGTCGATCGACATGAACGCCGCCAACATGAATACCAGAATGAACTGCACGAACGTGTTGACGATGAACTCGATCATGTATTGCAGGAACGAGAGTGCGCTGCCGGCGTATTGTGTGCTTGACTCCACAACGCTCATCGCGACACGGCTCAGCTCGCGCTCAAGATCGAATTGGGACGCTTTTACCTGCGTATCATCCTCTGACTTGAGCTTCAGCGTGTAGGCACCTTTCGAATCAGGTTCAAGAATGACACTCGATTCGCCGGGCATGACATAAAACTCGTCCGAAGACTTGGACTTAACGAACTTGAAAAGGTAGCGCTCGTTGGCTGCCTCATCCACCGAGTTGAATTCCGGACGATCAGGATTGTTCTCACGCTCGACACCAATGCGAAGCAGAGACTGGGCGCCACTTTTGTCGACCGTTGGCAATGTGTTCATGTCGTTTTCGGCCACAGCCACGTCGAACGCCTGACGCACGAGCTCGGAGGATGCATTCACGGCTTCCGAAACGTCGCTCGTGCTGCGCAACGACAAGCGAAACATGAGCGCATCCAACTTGGAGCTCCAACGCGGAATGTCCTCGTTTTTTACGCGCGTCAGGTAGTTTGGAACCGCCTCGGTCGCCTGCGAAATTTCGTGCGTCAACGACGGAATGAACGCGAAACCAATGCCGACGATCGCAGCAAAGAAGACCAGATAGGCCAAAATAACCGCAAACCAGCGCGGAAACTTGCGTTTGCCAATACCACGCTTATTCATGCGGCCAACGAGCGGTTCCATCAAATACACGACGACCAACGCGATCAGGAAGGGCATCATCACTTCATGGAACAGCGTGATCAACACGATGGCAATGATGAGTACGATCAAAAGCAGGGCATGATCTTTGATGAACGTCAAAAGTTTTTCAAACATAGCTAATCGTCCAAAGGCAAATGCCAGTGCAGACGGGCGCCCAATTTGAAGGTCGGCGCACGACCAACTTCATCCGCCGTATTTTGCCCCGTCAAATCGATGAACCAACTGTCGTTAAAGTAGTATTCCGCAGACAATGCCTGTTCGTTGCCTTCCACGCCCTTGATCGACACGCCAGCCGCGACACGCAGGCCTTTCGTGATCTGTTTGGCATAGACGAACTGCGCCGCGCCGTCCGAAAACAGAAATTTGAACTGATCCGCGTTGACGAACGTATCCAACTGCGACGAGAAGAGCGGCGAAAGAAGCGATTCCATCGCCATGTCGTTGCCTGAAAAGTCTTCGATCGAACGCCCCGTCAAGATCAACGCGTAAATATTCGTGTCCGTGAGATACGGGCTGGAATCGAAACTCCACTGCGGGCTAAAGACCGAGCCGCCCACGTTGAGCGTGATCGAGTAAAGCGTCGAATTGCTATTCGCATCACTCGTCGAAATGCGCTTACGACGATCGAGGTCGGTCGACGAACCCAAAACGCTGCTGAATGCCGTCGATTCGGTGTTGATCTCAGCCGTCGCCACAATATCGATCTTACCATCCAACGAGTTATTGAACGCCACCTGCGAACCGGACTGGAACTCAAATGCGTTGTCGTTAAAGCCGATCGCACCTTCGGAGATCGACAGAATGCCCGTCGGCAAGAAGTCCTTGATCGTGCCGCCGATCTTAAGCTGCGTACCAAGTTCGAGATCGACGCTCGCGTTGGCGATCTTGACATCAACGTTGATCGAGTTCTCAGCCGCCACGCTCACGTCGAGCGCCACTTTGCCAAGCTGGGGGTTCTTACGCAAAAACGACGGCGAATACGTCGAAACACGCTTTTTCGAGTCGACGAAGTAAGACAAGATCATGTCTTTAATCAAGTTGGAGTTGCCATCATCAAAATTGCGGCGATAACGCGCTTCAGCGACGTCAACATTACCGGCAATGACGACATTTTCGAGCCCCAACACGTCGTCGGCCGTCACCTGAATATCGGGCGAAAGCGTCAAAGAAAGCTCGTCCTTCATGCGGAAGTTCACGTTATTGGCCGTAAGACTGACCGCACCGCCCTTGAGCATCAACGCCTCGCGAGCAACTTCACCAAAGATGATGAACGAGCCACCCATCAGGTTGCCGCTAAAAGCCTGCGCTTTGGGGATGGACAAACACTCCGTGCCCAAACTGCATTCGCTCCCTTTAGCGATCACGATCTCGCCCTGTTTGACCTCAATGGGCTCACTCAGGCTGTTCATCTCGATGATGATGGGGGCTTTCACACCAACGCCGCCAACAACTTCGTAGGTTGACAGATCGGTGTTGACCTGTCCGTGATCCAACACGTTACCACTAACGCCAAGATCAACATGGACCTGCCCCGTCGCTGACGAAATGTCTTTCACAAAGATCTTGGCTATGCCGGCGCCCAATATACCGTGCAGACCGACTTCGGCACGACCGCCTGACGAGGCAAACAGGTTCAGTTTCACCGTCTCGTCGTGCATACGCAGCGTGAATGGCAGATCATCAGGCGTATAAAGACAGACCTCTTTTTTGGCACGATTGCAGCGCGGCGATTTATCGTCGATCACAAAGAAACCACGTTCCAAATAGATCGGTTCATTCGCGACCGAGGTCTGCACCTGAATCATGTCACGCACACCCAAATAGCCGCTCATCACGAGGTCTGACAACGAGATATCTTTATTTTTATCATAATAGTTGCCGCTCACGGACAGACTGACGCCGAGCAGACCAGAGGCTTTGCTCACTGTTTCAGGCGATAAAGAACGCGCCAGAGCTGCATCGATCTCGCCGTTCATGTCCAAAGCCACATTGCCATTCAAATCCCCTGTTCCACTCAGTTTGAGCGTCGAATCACGGAATTTCATCTCAAGCTGAACCAGCTTAGCTGCCATCTGATCGAGGTCAAACTGAGCGATCAGCGGCTGCGCCAACGACAGCTTGTCGTGCAAGACCTCCGCGTCAAAGCGGTCCAAAATGAGCGACAACGACATTTTGTCGAGCGTCGTCATACAAAAACCGATGGAACCGGCCATCATGGCGCTTTTGGTCTCAAACTTCGTTTTGATCGTATCGCCAAGGTCGATGCCAATGCGGTCTAACAACGCCAACACGTCGAGATTTGGGAAGTTGATGGAGAGGGACGCACCGAGATCGCGTGCCGTTCGAACGTACCCGCTCAAACCGAGTGGACTCGTCACGACGCCGTTTTCGTCCTCCGTACCAAACAAAGCCCCCTTAACGAGCACAAACTGGTTTGCGCGCGACATCTGAAGCTCCGTCGTGCCAAGATTCATCGTCTCGTATTTGAGATCAGCCAAACGGATCGTGCCTTCGACCCAGGTCGAATCCATGTTTGTTCTGCTCACCCCGTCTTTCAGGTAATCGATGTCCATCTTAAAGACATCGTTGAGAACATGCAGATCGGCCTGAGCCGTCAGGTCAAAGCCAGCCTCGACTTCGATGGGCAGTTCCATGTCACGGATAAAGCCAAATCGATTGGGCGAGACAGGTTGAAGCGCCGTGTTAAACGCCACGACCTTCTCGTTGAGCTTGTAGGTCAAAGCATTGATGGTGAAATCTGGTCGTCGACGCTCATCCTCCTTGAGCGGATCGAACCAAATGTTCAGCGACGGAATGCTTGCCACATTGTCGTCATAGCCGGCGCGCAGGCGAAGGCGCCCAAACGTTTCGTCCAAAACTTCAAAGTTGTCCATCTGATAAACGAGTTCGCCCTTGAGCTTGTCGATCGGTCCTGTCGCCGTGATCTCAGCCGTCGCCACACCGTGCAGGCCAAACTCGTCGAGCGCCTCAATGGGCAGCTCATCAAAATCAATGTCAGTGACATTCAACTTGGCATTGAACGGAATCGTTTTGGGATGATTGAGCATCGCAGACGTCATGTTTGCCGTCACATTGCCTTTGAGACGCGCAAAATCGGTGTTGACCTCAAAGCGATTGGTCTTTAGCGCCCCATCGATCAGGCTCATATCGATGCCGATACTGCGGATCAGCCAGTCACCATAACGCAAATTTCGCGTTGAAAGGATCAAACGTCCGTACGGATTGGAGGTTTCGGTCGAAATCGCAGCCGACAGGTCGATCGGCGTCGCCTCGATGTCTTCCAATCCCACCATCGACGTGTAGCGCGTCGGTTCCTCGATGTGCGCATTCACCTCGACGTTCATTTTCGAGAGATCCGCCGTATTGATGGACATGCCCGGTTTAATGACGACGCGGTCATCCCCGGCTTCGATGCGAATACCGCCCGGTGAACTCACGACGCTATCCTGATAGGACACAAACTGCGAATCCCCCGTTTCCGACGAAATCTTGACCTTTTTGAAACCGGCAACGGCGTCCTTGAACGTGTAAACGACCGGATCGGGCATGCTGACGCCCATTTTACCGTCTTTTGACGAAGCCTTGATATGCGTGTTCAAAATGCCGGCATACGGACGCGCAGCCGAGTTATTGACCATGACCATCGGGTCCATACCGGCTTCGAGGCGAGCAAGGAATTCCGGTTCGAGCTTCACTGACTCGGAAAGCTGATTCATAATGGAATTCTTGGGCATTTTTTTACGCAGCTGCGGCCTGGGAGCCTCGATAGCAGCCAGATCAGCGGCACTGGGCGCTTTGCCAGCCCACACGTCAAAGTCAAAATCCCCATCCATGATGAAGTAATGCCCCGACACGAGCGCGCTGCCCATCGACGTATCCGCCTGGAGAGCCAGGATATTCATGTCCTGACCATCCATGTGGCCGCGCAGGTCGACGCGTTTCAAGTCGACACCAAACGTCTCGAGCGCACCCGTCGTCAGCGCCAGATCGCCCGAAACGCGGCCAAGATCACCGCCGAGCGCCGCACGCAGGTTCGCGCGCGTATCGCCGTGCATGATCGGACCAAAGAAATACGCAAAGATCGGGTCTTCAACGGGCAGATCCAGGTCGATCGACGCATCCCAAAGGATCGTTTCCTCAGGCAGCGTGTCGCTCAGGCGATAGCCATAGTTTTTCACCGACTCGTCCATATCTTTCTGCGTCGGCCCGACATTCATGAAAGCATGTTCCATGCGAAGCATGCCGTTTTCGCCGACTTCGGTCTCCATGCCGGGAATATCAAACCGATTGCCCTTCCAGATAAAACCCTCGATCAGGGTATTCCGAATCGGCACCACAAACTCACCGCGCATTTCCGGCGCTTTTCCAACTTTGTCCTGCCACGTCGGCTCATCCCGCAGCATATTCTCCATGTGCCGCGTCATTTGCGCATAACTATAGCCAAGTTTGCCCGCCGAACCGGGACCGCCGCTAAAGATCAGCCCTTCTCTCTTATCGCCTATGTCGGAGAGCGGAAATGAAAACGTCGCCGGGTCAAAAATGACATTGCCGTGATCGACCTTGATCGGAAACGGTTTCTCGGGATTCCACGTCGGCGTCTCCATACTCAAAATGCCGCCTCCAGCCTGCAGGTCGTAATTCAGCACGTCACAACCGTACAGATCGATGTGAAATCCATCAAATTTCAGAAAAACGTCGGCTTTATCGGTGTTCAGATCGGCCAACCACACCTTAAACTTTCCAGGCGGCGTCGGCGGTTCCGGCTCACTTGCATACGGCAGAACGACTTTCAGAATGTTCAATTCGCCGCGCGTAAAGTCCAAAATGACCTGGGCGTCATACGCCTTGATGCGCCCAACTTTCAGCGTGCTGTGCGAAAGCTCGGTCAACTCCAAAATCGGGATCTTCGCCTCGACCTTGGGCACAAAAATGACATAATTGCTATATTCTGTGCCGGCTTCCGCCAATCGCACGTCCGTCATCGTCAGCGTATTCAGCCAAGCATCGGTCTTCATCGTCGCGCACGAGTAATCACCGCGCAAAAAATTCGACAATTGCCCATGCAGCACTTTCGGACCAAGCGACGTGTTCAGCACAAAAAACAGCAGCAGGTAAATCGAAGACAGCAACATCAGCGGCCAGACGATGGTCACAAAAAATGTGTTCGAGTAGCGCGAAAAACCTGTCACCGACGGCTTTTCGGTCTTCGCCTGCTCAATCTTTGATGTCTTACGCTTCAAAATACCCAAAACCACACCCATTCATCACGGCCGAATTGACCATAAAACCCGATTTTATGCTGAAACTTTGAATTTTTATAATTTTGGTAGCTCGGGCTATGGCCATTCGGCCATACGCCCGAGCGCGCCGCTATTCGCTTCGCGAATACGCGCCGCTAATAAGTCATGACGTCGACCTGATAGTCCTCCGGAGCCGTGTAGGCATGCGGAATCGTGAGCATCAACCAGTGATGACCGTATTTCTCGAACGACGCCATGTCAGCGCCGCCCCCACCCGTTGCATAAAAATCGATCCCGGCTTTTTTGTAATGCCCGTAATCCAACACACGCCCCGAAAAGACGGCACTCGCCTCGGCCTTCACAAACGTGGAAAGCAACGACGCGGCTTCGGTGCGCGAAATAAACGCGTTATTGCGCGACCCGAATTCATCGAACAGCGGCGTATAGCTAAAAACAAAACGCATCGGCAAACGGCACTGGTGATCGACGCAAGACTGCCCCTTGCCGCAGTCACTATCCTTCACGCAGCCGCACGTCCCAGTCGTGTTTACTTTGGCCGACAAGCCCGACGCGTTGTGCGAATTGTCCACATCGTCAATGCACGCACGATTGCCGCGGCAATACTTGGCTGATTTTGGCAAACAAACGCAGTTTTTGGACGAAACGTCCGCACTGCCGTAGCTGCCATCGGGCGTCACGCAAACGGCCTCGGTGCCAATGCACTCATGACAGCTTGTCGCACTTCCGCACATCGTCGCAAACACCGGCCAGGTGTCGCCCTGCCACGTGGATGGCGTTTCAGAAGCGGCCGGGATCTCACACGTTTTGACCGAGTCCCCTTCAAAGGCCGAACGGATCCAGTTCTTTTCCGACTCACTGATCGTCGCATCCGCCGTATCAATCATCATGAACTGAACTTTTCCCACCGTAGTCAGACTGTGACTGACGCCAAAGAGACGTCGATACTCGCTCGCGCCAGTGCCTTCGACCTCACTTTCACCCAAACCCGCCAAAAACGGGATCTTATCGACCGGTGCATTACAAAAAAACGGATAGCGACGCGTGTTGTTGACGACATCTGAGCAACAATAGGCATCGTTCGCAAGCACACAGCGCTGACCATCGCGATTCGTCAAAATGCGGTTGATGATCTCGTACATGGCTGTGTATTGAGATGCCTTGCCAGATTCAGTCAGATTACCAAGGCTCACGACCAGATCGACATCGTGTTCGACCATGTCGCGCAACATCGACTCCAAGCTATCCTGATCGCCCTCGACGTTTGAAAAGATGCCGACCTTGAGCGTGTCAGCCGTCAAACCACGGGCAATACGGGACTCGTTCTCTGGCGAGCTCACAGGTGCCTCACCGGACGCGCTCGAGACATCGCCGGATTCCGAAACGGGCGTTTCGACGCTGTCTTTAGGCACGATCTCGAACGAAAGCGTGCGGCAACCACAGGGTTTGACGCAAAAATCGAGTGTCGGCGCCGTCACCGAAGCCTGGCAGCACGAAGCCTGGGGCGTCATGCCGCGATAGACCGCCGTCACTTCGCGAGGACTGAACGTATTGCAAAAATCCTTCGTTTCGCTGGCGGTCACATCGATGTCGCTGCCAGTGTAGCAATCTTTGTCCTCATTACGGATCGAGGTCACGACGAGCTTGTGCGACCCGTCGGCGATCTTGACGCAGCTGAAGCGATCGCCGCTCATGGCGCCGTCACACGAATTGACGATAACGTAGCCTTCCGACGCCGGACAGGCCGTCACATACTGTTCGGACGTGGTGCCGCCACAGCGTTTATACACGTCGAGCAAGCCAAATGACAGATCGCCGACGCTGAACCCCACCGGATTGGCAAGGCTGCTGACGAGCGAGGCATCGCCTTTGAGCTCAAAGTTCGGCGTTTGACTGTATGCCTTGACCGAAAACAGCGTGACATCGGTGTTTCGCACGTTCGACACGGCCGGGCACCGAAACAGCACCTGCCCCATATCGGACTCGGACGATGCTCCGTTCGCCGTCACGACCATGACGCCGGAATCGAGCACGTAGTATTCGCGCTGATCCGAAAAACGCGACCCGTCCGTCGAGTCACACCCCGTGGCCAACACGAGCGCTCCTAATAAACAAAAAAGACGTTTTGACATGAAACCACGCGATTACTTATCGATCTGTCCCAAAACGCGGCTACCCGATTCGGTGATCAGCACGTCATCTTCAATGCGGATACCGCCAAAATCGCGGTATTTAGCCACTTCATCGTAGTTGATAAACTCGGCGAGGTGTTTTTTGGCCTGCCATCGGTCGATCAATTCCGGAATGAAATAGCATCCGGGTTCGATCGTGACGATAAAACCGGGTTCAAGGCGACGGGCAAGTCGCAGCGCATCAAGCCCGAATTGCGGACTACGCTGAGTACCAAGTGCGTAGCCGACATCGTCGCCGAGATTTTCCATGTCGTGCGCGTCTAAACCAAGCATGTGACCAATGCCGTGCGGCAAAAAGAGCGCGTGTGCGCCCTGTCGAACCGCTTCGTCAAGGTCGCCGCGCATCAGCCCGAGATCGGCGAGCGCCCCGGCCAGAGCACGACAAGCTTTGATATGCACTTCGTATTGCGAGGCACCCACGCGCTGCGTTTCAGCAATACCAGCGGTCTGTGCGGCCATGACCGCGTCGTAGATCGCTTTCTGACGCGTCGACCAGACGTTGCCGACGGCGTAACTGCGCGTAATGTCGGCACAATAGCCATTCGGGGATTCAGCGCCGCAATCGATGACGAGCATGCGACCTTCAACGAGTTTGTGAGCATAGCTCGAGTTGTGCAACGTTTCGCCGTGCACCGTCACGATCGGCTCAAAAGCCTGCGCTCGTTCGCGCGCCAACGCCGGGCCAAGCAACGCCGCCAAAACGTCTGATTCGAGCCTGCCAGCCTGGTTTTGCTTCAATGCCTCGGCGAGCATCAATTTGGTCACACCGATCGCCTCTTCTGTCTCGGCGACTTCTTCGGCATCCTTGTGGCTGCGCTGAGCGATGATGGCACGACGAAGCTCGACCGACTCGTGGTGCTTGATCGCCGACGGCGCCAGACCAAAAAGATCTGCCATACGAAGCTGAATGTGCCCGTCGTAGGGGGCGATAAAACACGTGTGCGCAGGTAAAGACGCCGACAAACGCGCCATGTCACCGACCTTTTGAATGCCGGCACGTGCCGCATATTCAGCCGCACTCGGAACCGGACCAGTCCAAATGACGTCGTCTTCATCGGGTTCCGTCACAAAGAGCGTTTCCGTGCCATCTTCATCGATCAGCAAGGCCGCATCGGCGAGCGTGTTCAGACCGGTGTAATAGCGAAACGTCGAGTCTTGGTGAAACGGATAGATTTCAGCCGGGTAATTGCGCGGCACAAAGGTCGCCGAAAGGATCAAAATCGCGCCGGAAGGAACATTGGCACGCAAAACTTGTCTTCTCTGAACAAAATTCATGATCTGCTATCTCGTGATAAATGAGTTTCGTGATTGAATGCGCGCATGCAGCACGCCAAAACGGTTTCAAATGGTGCCTTTCGGCGCCAAAAGGTGTTTTATGAAAGCCCCAGCGGGTCATTCCGCCTGAGTTTCGTCAGCCTGAACAGGCGTCACGTTTTGCAAGGCCTCAAACACGTCGCGCGTCGCCGGGTCGAGTCCAGGTGTGATGAACGCAGCCCGGCTGAGTTCTGCGATCCACGGGCATTCGCCCTGACTGCAGCGACGCATCAGCCATTCCTGAGTAGCTTCCGTCAGACGCGGATGGCGTTTGTCGGTCACGGCTCGCTCGAGCAAATAAATAAAATCCATGTGACTTTCTTCGTGCGGATCGATCAGTGCCAAATCGATGCCTGGCAAACAGACTTCGACGAGTTCCGGCGTCACATCTGCAAGCAGTCCGGCCAACCGGCATGTACGCATGACCATCGCATAACGAAATGAAAGGCGTTTGTAACTTGCCTGTCGCGGCAGGATCGCCGGCACCAGTTTTTCGTAGACCTGAGTCTCGACGGTCGGCGCCGAGGTGATCGACCGGTACATCATCATGGCCAAGATGTCCGAGAGCCAATCCATGCCCGGCGCATAGACGTGTTCAAACGCGGAAATGATCGTCAGTTGCGACTGAGTCCACTTTTCGGCGTACATCTCAGTGTGGGATTCAAGTGCCTGTCCCAAGACCTGCGTTTCGCTGTCGGGCATTTTGGTCGCCGTGTGAAACGCTGTGCGAATGAAATCAGACTGTGACGTGAGCAGCGCCGCGCCCATCTTGAGCCACTGACTCAGTTTTTGGACCGGCAAAAGCGTCTGCCGCACCACATCCGCCTCACGCGTTTCGAGTTGACTGATGCTGACGAGCGGGTCATCGACCGGCTCGGCCAACACGTGGCGTGCACAGGCGATCAAATAGCTTTCGGCCAACACGGTCTCAAGCGCAAACACCTGTTGATCGGCCAGCCACATCGGCACGTATGAAAAACACGCAGGATCGTCAAGACTAGACGTTTGAACGATCTGACGCACAGAATCCGCGTCGAACGTCTCAACCGGTTTTGCCGACGCCGACTGCCGATCGACCAGGCTCACCAGATCCTGAGCGGCACTTCCGGCGTGCAACTTGCCACACGTCATCGGCATATACGCCGTCGGTTCGCCGTCGTCGTCATAAAGCCGCTCGGGCGCCAGACAAACGCCGTAATCGCCAGACATGGCGTGCGTCGTATTAAACAGCGCGTGTTCCGCGCTCGAGACCTCGAACGACCACGTCGGACGCAGGGCTTCAAGCGACTCGCGAAACGCGTTTGAGTCTGCCGCGAGGTCAGGCGATACCGCAATCTCGACATGACGATCCGGCAATGATACCGAACTGGTCGTCGCACACCCGCTCAAAAACGCCAGCGATGCCATTATGACCGTTTCTAATACGCTTAACCTCATCTGTCCGCTCCCTTCCTTGTGACAGCTCAAAAAACCGCGTTTGTTTACACCATTTTGAGCCAAAACGCCCATATATAATGAACAACGTCCCACAAAAACGGTTACTGCTGTAACCCAAAACGCGACGACAGGCGTGTCACTAGGCGCGTTCAAACCCGAACAGCTCGCAGAACTGGTCGCGCGCTTTCTCAATGGCACAATTACTTTTGGGCGGTTCCGACTGTTTGTCCGCACGGCGTGACATGGTCTGATGAAAATCCCGTTGCGAATCAACGATGGCTTTACACGCGTCATCGTTAAGACAGGCTACGACAGAAAGATCAAACCTGGCACGAGAAGCCCCGACATAGAACAGCATTTCTTCCAAAAAACGACCTTTGTCATGACGCGTATCCGGCTGTTCCATGAATGTGTATTGAGCCGCCTCCACAAGTATGACCGCTTCGCGCTCCAATCCTTTAAATTTGCGCACAGTCGTCATTTGTATTTGTGAATTATGATAAATATATTTCTCGCGATATAGGTCGATACGATGAGCGTAATCAGGATATTCCGTCAATATTTTCGACACATTATCTTGTCCAAAAACAGAGTGTTTGAGCGATTTGAGTGTTAAGATGACGATCTGTTCCGGCTGGTATTTTTTGACCGTAATGAGATCGTTCAACGCACTGTCGATCGCGTCCATGATCGAGGGAACGTTATTTTGCTGTACAAACCGAATGGTCGCCTTATCGCCTGTTTTTGCCCCATGCATCATTTGCACGCCATCTTTCAAAAGCGAATAACACGTTGTATTCGCGATATTTTCCGTATTTCGGCAATTTCGATGCAGCGTCAGACGCACCTCAGCATTCTGTATCTCCTCGGCCATACCGACACTGTTGTCACTTTGTACACGCTGGTTTTTGTCATAAAAAATGCAAAAAGTAGCCTCGTTGCCGAAATTCGCCGCTGAAGTTTCACGGATCAGGCTTAGATCCAGCCTTAGATCTTCACTTTTTTCATTAGCATTTTCGCGATTATAACCTAAACCAAAATCCTGCCCCTCATCGACCACAATATGTTTATACACCAGGCTTTCCGGATGCTCGTCCAAAAACACTTCAAAATTCGTGTAATCGACTGGAAACTGACGTGGTTTAAAGTCAAATCCATATTTTTCACTATACATTGACGCGAGAGATAAGATGGTATGGATATCTATATATGGGCTCTGATTCTTCTGTTTTAGATAATCGCGCAATTTCGTATTATAACACAGTACCAGGACACGATTATCAGCATCAGCAACGCGTTTGGCACGTTCCATAGCGAGCAGAGTTTTACCAGAGCCTGCGACCCCGGCGATGGCAACAGACTTTTCACCCTCTAAAAAATCGAGGATCTTCATTTGTTCTTTTAACAAAAAACCAAGCTGAAAATGCCTAAAATCCGTTTCGGACATATCTTCAATAAATAAACTTGGCGCAAAATAATTCAGCAAAAAGTTGATATCTAATTGTCCCAGGCTGGTTTTTAGAATGAAATTCGGATCATCTTTTCTTGGATGGATCTCAATATTAAATATCTCATCGATTTTGGGTTGAGGATCATTCAAATCGTCCTGTGTTAAAAACAATACTTCTGACAATTCACCGCAATTTTTAATTTGGCGAGTGAGTTCATTTCTGCTAATTCCGGGGAACCAGACAGCATGGAACATTTTGCAACGATCCACAATTTTAATTCTGCTTTTATCACGTTCTTTCAGATCAAAACGAATACAATCTTTTGAACTTTTTGCCTGCTGAATGGGATCGATCTCTTCACCGCTAGCGTAGTACCACTTGCGTTTTATATATTGCACTTTACCAGCTTTTGATTCAATGACGAGAATGCCTTTTTGAGGATGAAATATGACAAAATCCGTTTCATTCACCGTCCACACTTTTTGAATCACATGATTACTCTCAAACGAATGAAATACATAGTATTCATCATCCAATCTACTGAGCGATTCAAATAGTATTTTTTCGCGACTGGCCTCGGTGCAATTTTTCGGGGTATCAGGAATCATTCTTGCCATAGCTTATTTACTCCGTCGTAAAAAATCAACGTATCAACAATTTTTAGGCGACGCGTATGGCGGTTTTACCGCCATAGCGTCGCGCGCGGACGTATTCGCGAAGCGAATAGTCCGCGCAACTTAATATAAAAAATAATATCACAAAATAAGCCAATTTCGTCAACGCTTACCCTCATTTTTGGACAAACAAGCAATGAATGATAAGGTATGACGGGTTTATTTTGTTTTGTCCCTGCGAATCACGGATGAAGGAAAACATGGATAACAACCGAGAACAATTTCGTTTTGACGACGACCTGATGGCGCTTGCCGGATTGAGTGCGCCCACGTCCGACCTATATTCTGAAGACGAGATGCCTGCCGCGAGCGACGCGCAAAACGCGGCGACGCGCATCGATGCGCCAAAAGTCAACGTCCCCAAAACAGCCGCTGACAGTCGCACCTCGTCCGAACGCATTGCCAAAAGCTCTGGCAACCACCACGGCATTGCCTCGCTCATCAGTGAAGAAGCCAAGTCCGTGCGCGGCGATTCGATGCTTTCTTCCAAGTCGCAGCGCATCAAAACCGACCTGCCCAAAATGCTCGAAGAGCTGGCCAAAAAGTCAGAAATTCACCGCTGTGTGAGCGAGGAAGCGTCAAAAGTGCCCGAAAACCCGCCCGAATGCTTGTCAGACGCCGCCGAATCTGCTGCTGAAGCGAGCGTGCAGAACGAGCCGCCACAAGCAGAAGCGCCTGAACCAACGCCAGAAATCGCACCGGATGAGACGATCAGGCCGGATGCGGAGTCAGGCCAGAACGAGGCTGAAGAAGCCCCCGCGCCCATCGTGACGACGCCAGAATCCCCCAAAGCTGAAGCGGCTCAGCTGCTCAAAGACGAAACTGAAAACGACGATCACAACGAAACGGAAGAGGACAGCGACGAACACGATGACGGCGAACGCATTGAACCCGTTGTGGGGCATCGTCGCTTTACGCAGGAGATCATGACGCGCGGACGCTCCATGTCGCGTTCCCTCGTCAATATTGGCGGCACAAAACAACGCTCCGGACGCTTCTGGGTGGCCGTGTTTGCGGCATGTATCATCATCACGCTCGTCGTCACTCTCGCGCACTACAAACACCGCGAAATTATGATCGGCTATGAACTCAGCACTGCGATCAACGAACGCGAAGCCCTGCTTGAAGAAAACCGACGTCTCCGCATTGAGCTCCGTGTTTTGAACTCCCACGAAAAACTCAATACCTATAAAGATCGTCAACTGGGCCTGCAACCCATTCAACAGGATCAGATCATTTTCATCAACCACAAGCCAAGAACGCAGGCCAAAAAAGATTAATGCGAGCTCGGATGCCAAAAACACGGGCAGATCAAAGTCATTATCATCCTTTTATTATTCTGAAATAAAACATAGCGAATCGCGCCAGGAGCCATAGTCATGGATGACAGCAAAATCAGGGACGACGTCAAACTTAAAGCCAAAAATGATAAGAAAGCACTCATTATTCTAGTTTTGATCTTTGCCTTATTGATCGCGGCTTTCAGCGTCATTGCTGTTCGATTTTACAATTTGCAAAGCGGACGTGACGATGCGCGTTTTGAGCGACGCGCGACCCATCAAAGTTCAGGCAAAGTGACGTTGGGGGCTGGCGGCGAAGCCAAATTAGACGGTCACCGAGGTTATATATACGACCGGCACGGCTTTGAACTCGCCATCAGCACTGAAACACCGAGCATTTTTGCGCATCCGCGACGCATTCCGGCAGAATCGAAGCAGGAATACTCGCGCCTGTTAGCCGAAGCGCTCAATCTTGACATTGCTGAGGTGCGCGAAAAGCTCGAAAAAGACACCGCTTTCGTTTGGATCACGCGCAAGACCACACCAGAAAAGGGTGATGCCGTCAAAAAGCTCAAACTCGCCGAGATCGGCATCAAACGCGAGAGCAAACGCTTTTACCCTGGTCAGGAGATCGCCGGCCAGATCATTGGCTTTGCCGGCGTCGACAATGTCGGCTTGGAAGGCATTGAAGCCGCTTACGATGCGCAACTGCGCGGCGATGTCATCAAGCTGAACGGGCTCAAAGACTCGCGCGGACGTGTTTTGCTCACGATCGACTCGTCACAGCTTAACAAACTCGAAGGCAGTTCCATCGTTTTGACGCTCGACCAGTACATTCAGAACGTCACCGAAACCGCGCTTGCCCGCGCGGCACAACAGTTTAATGCCGACGCAGCGCTCGCCATCGTCATGGATCCACACACCGGTGAAGTGCTCGCGATGGCCAATTACCCATCGTTTAACCCCAACCGCTTCAAGGATTATCCCAAAGAGGCCACGCGCAACCGAGTTGTGCTTGATGCGTATGAGCCCGGCAGCATGATGAAGGTCTATACCTACGCCGCCTGGGTCGACACAACGCATGGAAGCCCCAATACCCCCATCGATCAGGCACACGGCGCCCTCAAGATCGGTAAACACACGATCCACGACACGCACACGATTCCCAATATGACGGCTGAAACGGTCGTGTCCGAGTCGTCCAACGTTGGTGCCTACCGCCTCGCCGCCAAGATCGGCCGCGACAAATTCTATCAGTATCTCAAAGCTTTTGGCTTCGGCAGCCGAACCGGCATCAACATCGCCGGCGAATCGGCTGGCATCCTGTTCAAACCTTCACGCTGGTCCGAAATTCAGTTTTCAAACATCGCCTTTGGGCACGGCATCAGCGTTTCACCGATTCAGCTCGCCACGGCACTCAGTGCCATCGCCAACGGCGGCAAAAAGATGAAACCGTGGATCATTAGCGAGATCAGTGACCACGATGGCAACATCATTGAAAAAGGCGCCCCCGTCGTGCGCGACACGATCATTAGCGAAAGTACGGCACGCCAGGTACGACAAGCGATGGAACGCGTCATCACAGAAGGCACGGCCATGAAAGGTTATGTGCCCGGTTATCGCGTTGGCGGCAAGACCGGCACGGCCCAAAAGATCGATCCCAGAACGCACCTCTATTCGAACAAATACATGGCGAATTTTGAAGGCATTGCGCCGATTGATGATCCGAACATCGTCGTCGTCGTCATGGTCGACCATCCTCACCCGATTCACGCAGGCGGCAGCGTTGCCGCCCCAATCTTTGCTGAAATTGCCAGTCAGGTTTTGCCCTACCGCGGCGTATTTCCCAAAGCCGTCATGACCGGTAAGATCGACCCGTTCGAGATCATGCGCCAAAACAACTTCGGGATTGCGTCAGCCGACTCGCTCACCGCTGAAAACATCGCCTTCACCGAACCTGGTGCCGCAAACCTCATTGCCGATGCATGGCCCGAGGATCGCTGCAATCAAAAAGTGACCATGCCTGAACTGCGCGGCCTGTCCGGCTACAAAGCCATGTACGTCGCAGCCAGCAAGTGCCTCGATGTCGAGATCAACGAACACGGCTTTGTCACATCACAATGGCCAACTGCTGGAACTGTCGTTGAACCGCACACACGCGTCAAACTCCAGATGCAGGGACATTTTAAAAACATGAATTAGCCATGAACCGTGCAACAAAATGACGAGCTTCGTCTTAGGATCACAAGACAAATTATATTTTATTTATTCCTAATGACCGAAATTCTATTTCATTTATTATATTATTATATTCAGCCGAATATTTTTCACTGCCCCAATATGGAGCAGTGAAAAAAATTCGGGGAAACTATTTCACCATTTCGTAGAAGCAGCGATGCGTTGGCGTCTGCATGTCGTCATAGAGGTGCATCGCGCCGCCGTGACAGATATTAAACTTGTCGCACGTCTTGCACGGTCCAAGTTCACGCGTCCAGCTACGATCGCGATATTCTTTGTATTTGTTGTCCCACACGTCTTTGAATCGGTCGGTGTGAATATCACCCTGGTCAAAGACCTGAGAGATCTCGGGGCACGCACCGATCTTGCCATCATAACGAATGCCACCGACATTGATGCCAGCGCGGCACTGGCACAAATACGGACGAACGAGTCCTTCGAAGCGGTCACCCAAAAAGCCTTCTTCGCTAAACTCGAGACGAAGTTCACCGTTGTTTTTGTGGCGCTGACGACGAACGAATTCGAGCAACGTACGAACATCGTTGTCATCGAGCAATAAGTCAGGATTTTCAGCGGCACGACCGATCGCGATAACCGGCGAAACACGCCAACGTTTGAGACCAAGCCCCGTGATCCACGCCTGGAACTCGTCGAGGTGCGCCATACAGGGCTTGGTGATCGTCGAAAGCGCTTCAAGAATGCCCTTGTAACCGGCATTATTCAGGTTTTCGATGGCGCGCATCGCCGCTTCGGCGGTGTGCTGACCACGAATGCTGTTGTTAACCTCAGGAATCGAGTCGAGCGACAGAGAAATGGAATTGATACCGACCTCAACGAGCTTTTTAGCAGCTTCTTCGTCGAGCAACGTCGAGTTCGTGACCATGCCATACGGAAAACCACGTTTATGCAGATGAGCAAAGATCTCGAAAATGTCTTTTCGGAAAAGAGGTTCCCCCCCCGTCACCGCGACCATAATGTTCGCAGGCTCAAAATCTTCAGCCAACTGGTCGATGATCGAGATCCAATCCTGGGTCGTGAGCTCACCTTGGCGTTCGGCTAAAGTGCATCCACTGCCACAGTAACGACAATGCAGGTTACAACGTCGGGACACTTCAAAAAAGATGTAGCGAAGCGGATGTTCTTCTCGATTAACCTGTGTACGAAGGTTATGACGTTTCCACATGAGAAACTGATACAGTTTAAGGCGAGGATCAGCCATGAATTAATCTCCTAAAAACGAATGAAAAAGACCGCCGAAGCGGTCTTTTAAGAAATGAGTTAACGCGAAAGATCAAAAATTATACTTTTTCTTCGATAGGCTTGGGATCATCGATACCAGCATCAGCGCACGAACCTTTTTCACGATACTGTTTGACGCAGGCTTCAAATTCCGCAGAGCCTTCGTAACCTTTGTCTTGGCAACATTCGTACTCGTCGATGGTGTAATCAGGCGCTGGTCCATAATACGTTGAGGGCACTTCACAATCGCCGGCTTTATGATATTGTTCGACGCAGGCTTCAAATTCCGCAGAGCCTTCGGCACCTTTGTCTTGGCAACAGGCTTTTTCGGCTTCACTGTACTGAGTCGGCGCCGGACCATAATAGGCTATGACATCTTCACAAGCGCCGTCTTTACGATACTGTTCGACGCAGGCTGCAAAATCAGCAGAACCTTCAGCACCTTTGTCTTTACAACAGGCTTTTTCGGCTTCACTGTACTGAGTCGGCGCCGGACCATAATAGGCTATGATATCTTCACCAGATTTGCTGCAGGCACCCGCTTTACGATAGTCCGCAATGCAGGCATCAAACTCAGCAGAACCTTCGGCACCTTTGTCTTTGCAACAGGCGATTTCGGCATCACTGTACTGAGCCGGCGCCGGACCATAATACGCCACGACCTCATCGGTAGAATCACTGTCATCACACCCACTGAGCAACGCACCTGCCCCCACGACCAAAGAAACACCACCAACGACGAAGCCAAGAATCTTCTTCAGAATATCCATAAAAACCTCCAAATTCAGGATAATCATAACCAGTCAAACGACCAACAACCGACGCATTATAGAGGATTCAAACCGTGAATGCCACAAACCGGTACAAAAAAATCATAAATCTTTCACGCACCTGAATCCGCGATACTCCTGTCTCTCGATCGGTTGCGCACTATGCACGCCAAACTGTTCATAGATCTTCACGAGGTTGGCATTGCCCATCGACGGCCACGTTCGCGGATCGCCGCATTTCGCATTCGCCGACACCTCGCCGTGATATTTGCCATTCACCCACTCGGTCGCATTGCCACCCATGTCGTATGCGCCCCACACGCTGAGATCACGCGGGTACTTGCCGACTTCGCCCACGGTGGCCGACCAGGAGCCTTCAATGGCATCATCGCCCCACACGTAGTCCTGAAGCTCCGTCCCCATCGCGGCGAGCAGCCATTCTTCGGGCTCCGGCAACCGCTTGCCATTCGCTTTACAATAGTTTTTGGCATCCTCGACCGGGAGATCCGCCGGGTAGTTCGCTTTAGTCGCGTCCTGCTTGATAACATGCTCGGCGCGCCCCGAAGCCCAGTCTGACAGATCACAACGCTTTTCATCGACACAGGCTTTGACATCCGCCCAGGTCACTTCGTACGCATCGATCGAAAACGCCTTAACCTGGACCTGTTCCAACGACGTTTTGGCGCACGACGCGTCCGCCAACGCACACGGTTTGTAGCCCGTCAGCGTCGTACCCGGTTCGCCCACCGCAACCATGCCGTCCACGGGGGATGCTATAGCAACTCCGACCATCGCAAGAGAAATTAACGAACCTAATGCTGTTAGTATATATTTTTTCATTATTTATCTCCTTCTAATACAGTCATCAAACTTAATTTTCGATCCGTATCTTTTTTACGATCTTCCAACAAAACTTTTCTAATATCTGGATTTTTCACAGCTAAAACTGGTCTTACCAGTTGTTTTGATCCATCATTTGGAGAAAAAACAAAAACATAATATGGAGCCAAAAGCAAACCAACGTTATGCTTATTAAAATCAAAATATCCGAAATCGCTTCGAATTAGAGTCGCATTTTCAACCATTCCATCTAAAACAAGACTATCGAGTGCTTCTTGAGGCGTTAACAAATCCTCATTGGTCAAACGAAAAACTTCTTTTCCTAATTTTTTATGTATCTTTGAATATCCAATAACTTCACCTGACACGGATAAATGAACAACGTTTTTATTCGCGCCCATAACCGGCCAACCATCAACGTAGTCCGAAAAAGAAAGCGCCAGTTCAGAAATATGTTCTTCACTACCATCAAACGTAGGCTTATCAACAGCGATATAATATTTTCTCAACTTATATGGTTTAGTCGACACATGACCAGATTCGACAAACAATTCATTCTGTTTTGCCCAATAAAAACCTCGCTGAATGTAGAACTCATCGCTTGCCACCTCATCATCTCCAGCAGGAGGCATAGCATGAAGTTTATGTATGTTACCAGCATCAAGGTAACCAGTATTAACATCATATACATATTGTCAGTTATCTTTCTTTAACAAATGACTTTTTGATGTCTTCATAACCGAAACTAATTTATTGCGTTCAATTTCTTCATCAAGATTCAAGTAAGGTTCATATTGGTATATATTAATATTTATTAATTTATTTTCACGAAGACTTTTTTCAATAATATCATATCCTTTACTATTCAATTCATCACCAACAAGCCTTATATTTGTTAATGCATGCTTTGAACGAATAGGATATTCTTCACCAGGAATGCAAACAGCTTGTTCTTCACAAGAAATAAGTATTCCTGATATAAACAACATCACCAATAAACAATAATATGTACATCTCATTGTATTATCTCCTTATTACCCCTGATGCCAAGCCCAGCTACAAATTCTTTGAGTACCATCGTTCAAACGTTTTGCCCAAGTTCTCGTATAGTTATTCAAACGATAAGTCGCATCATCTGATGTGGTACCAGTATTAGATCCATTACAGGTCATAATTTCTGATGTATCATCTATATACCAATCTTCTGTTGCAGAAAACCAAACTTGCTTAAATTTTGATTCCCCTCCAAAAGCATGTTCGGCAAAATCGGCTAATACCTCATCCGTGTATTCTGAATCAGATGATGTTCCTCGATATCCCATAAACATATCAACACCATAGCGATGGCTCATCTCCCATTGCTGACTAGGATAAACATCCAAGCTATAACATGTTGCAAGAATCAACCATCTAGCATATCCTGGAAAATCCGAACCATAAATCGAAGAAGACTGTTCGCCATAAACCATTTGATCAGAATGAGCATAACAAGTACCTTCTGAAACAGAATTACAAAGTGTTGCTCGATAAACAGATTTGTTGGTTACGGAATTAGTATATGTCCAACCATGAGAAGAAAGGGCAAATAGTTCAACATTGTCAGACAAACGAACATCGAGTCCACCAAAATAATCCTCTATCATGGTTGAGTTCCAAACCATATTATCAAATTTAAACATTTTATTCATTCCAGCATGATTTAATTGGGTATCAAGCTGGTTAATTTGATCATCTGTGTAGTGGAGACTCGATATCGAACTACATCCGTTACAATTTGACCAATTATTCATATATGCAAGCCCGTAATACATACCAGACAAGTCATTTTCATCAGCCAAAGACACTTGCGTAGAAGTTAGGCTAAAAGTAACAAGCGCAACAAAGAAGTTCCGCAATTTCATTTTACCTCCTACTACTATTCTGGACAGGGTAAATGACAGTAATTTTACTGAGCATATTTAATTTCATTTTTATAAAATAAACGCTGTATTTTTTCCGGTTCTTTTTTACGATTTACCAAGTGTTGCGTCACCGCCTTTGTTAGTGCATCTTGATTCTTCGGAATTGCTTTTTCAGACAGATTCGCTTTTATATCTTATTTTGTATCAAAATGCACAACACATGTCAAACCCAAATACCTCAATAACTCGTTCCTTCGATACTACTTGTATGGTTGCTTTTGAGTTCGTGATTAGCGGTAACCTGAAAAAGGCGGTTGATTACTCCCGCAATCGAAGAAAAGAGCTTGAATTATTCCTTGAGCATGTTGAATAAGTAGCATTTATTCATTTGCCGTATTTACGCAATAGATCGCGCACAAACTGGGCGTTTTCAGGCGCGTGATAGCGCAGAATCGCTTTTTGGCGCTCGCGATCGTTGCGTGTTCTCGCGCTCCAGATAGGTTTCTGACCTTCGATGGGCAAATAGGGCGTGTACCCTGTGTAATACATCGTCGTAGCGGCACTCATCGGCGTAGGCAAAAAGCTCTGGACCTGGTCAACGAACATGTGGCGCTGCATGAGCCAACGGGCGACATCCAACATTTCACGATCACCACAACCGGGGTGAGAGGATATAAAATAAGGAATAATATATTGTTTTTTGCCACAATCTCGTGACGCTTTCATAAAGATCTCGCAAAACTCGTCAAATATCTGTGCATTCGGTTTGAGCATCAGATCGAGAACTTTATTATTCACATGTTCGGGCGCAATTTTTAAGTATCCACTCGTATGATACTGTGTTAATTCACGTATATATTCCGGAGATCTTAGAGCCAGGTCATATCGAACTCCCGAACCGATAAAGACATTTTTGACTTCAGGCATCGAACGTATTTTTTTATATAAATCGATGACCGGCCCATGATCGGTATTTAAGTTTTTACATATTTTTGGCACGAGGCATGACGGGCGAGTGCACGAACGGCAGACATCGGTATTTTTACCACCCATTTTATACATATTGGCACTGGGTCCACCGATATCGCTGATCGACGCGCGGCCTTTTGGCGACTCGTGACAGATCGCAAGCACTTCGCGCGCTACACTTTCGGGCGAACGACTTTGAATAACGCGCCCCTCGTGAGCGGCAATCGAACAAAAGGCGCAGCCGCCAAAGCAGCCGCGCATGATCGTCACCGAGTTTTTGATCATTTCGTAAGCGGGAATGCGCTCGTCGCCGTAACACGGATGGGGTTTGCGCGAAAAAGGCAGGTCGTAGATCGAGTCGAGCTCTTTGGTCGTAAGCGGTTCGGGAATCGGACCAATCCAGAGTTCACGCTGACCGTGTTTTTGAACGAGCCCGTGACCACCCACACGCGTCTCGAGGATCTGAAGGCGCGATGCTTCGGCAAACGCGCGTTTGTCGGCACGAACGGCCTCAAAAGACGGAACGCGTCGCACGTCATATTCACCACGACGGTTACCAGCCTCATCTTCACGAACCTGCAACGTTTCGGGCAGCTGATCGCACATCATAGCGATGCCCGGCAACCCCATGAACCGGTCGAGCGACCAGCCATACGACAGACCGTGCGCAATCGTCTCCAAAGCCCACTCGCCGCTGCCAAAGCTCAGGATATCGGCGCCGCTGTCGACCAAGATCGACGGCATCACTACGTCTTTCCAGTAGTCGTAGTGTGCCATTCGACGCAGACTTGCCTCAATACCGCCGATCACGATCGGCTTGTCGGGCGTCAGACGTCGGCATGTTTTGGCATACACCGTGACGGCGCGGTCAGGGCGCGCACCAGCTTTTCCGCCAGGCGTATAAGCATCGTCATGGCGACGGCGCTTTTCGGACGTGTAATGGTTGACCATTGAGTCCATGTTTCCCGAGTTGATGCCCCAAAACAGCTTGGGTTCACCCAGTGCCAGGAAATCAGCGTCCGACTTGGGTTGCGCGACCACGCCAACTCTAAAGCCCTCGTTGTGCAAGTAACGACCGACGATGCCGGTCGAAAACGACGGATGATCGATGTATGCGTCGCCTGAAATCAAAATGATGTCGCAGACATCCCAACCCAATGCGTCCATTTCGACACGCGAAACCGGCAAAACTTCGGCAGTTCCGAGACGTGCAGCCCAATATTGCTTATGTGTATGTAACATGCTGATGACGAGTTTTAGTAGAATTGCATCGGATCTTCGATGCGGTAAAGGCCTTTGAGCACTTCATAATAAAAAATAGTCGGTCAAATAGGGCGTCCAGACCTTGATCGGCCACTCATTAAGCTCGGCACTTGGAAACGACGCAAATGCGAAAATGTACTGAACGAGATATTCGATGTTGCGAGCCAGGTTACCGGTGTATTCATCACGCATACGCTGGTCTGTGATACGCGTTTCGTGCATCGATTTGGCGATCTCCGACTCGAGTACATCGCCAAAACCAGCGTAGATGCTAAGGTAACTGACGCTTCACGCATCAACCATCAATATCTGTGGCGCGGCCAACGAAGAGCGCAGTGCCTGTTGATTTTTCAACAATCGCGTAGAGGAACGGATGATCGACGGTGACCTCAATGATAGGCTCAGGTCTTGGCGCCATACGCAGTTTCATGACGGCGGCCGTTGCCGCAGCGGCTTCAGCGCCTTCTTCAGTCACTTCGATATATGCTTTGTGATAGATCTGGTTAATGTGCAGATCTGTTTTGCCAGAAATGCCGGTGAAATCCGCGTTACCAAAGGCCTTGACCATGCCGAGTTGCTGCATGATCGAAGCGAGCGGCGTGTCAGCCTCAATACGGAATTTCGGCATCGACAATTCGAGTTTTGTTTCGAACATGTCGTTACGTGCAGCCCGCAGAGCCTGCGCGTTCATCATCTGTTCAACGTCTGCGAGTGCTGACGAGCCCGTTGCGCCTTCAGCTATTTTTGGCAAAATGACCATGAAAGCATAGGTACTTTCTTTAAAATCCATGTCGAAAGCCTGATAGGCATCGGTCTCGATATAACCGTGCTTGACTGTCTGATGCATCATATCGACAGATTTTGTGCCTGCTTCACCTTTGAAATCCTGTTTATTCGTTTTTTCAACTTTAAACGCTTCGACCCACGGCGCTTTGAAATAAATGGCGTTCGTCAGCACAAGGCGCGTGAGGCCATCAACCGAGCCATCCGGCAAGATCTCAGTGATTTTCTGATTTGTCGAATTGGCGACCGACTGGTTGATCTGCGCACGAGCCCCGACGGGATCAGCCATGAAGTCGACGAGCGTCGGTTCGGCGTCATACGCGGCTTTGACACGTGACTTATAGTCGTCGAGCAACACGTAATCTTTTTGGAGCCAGAGGTGATTGTCGATATTGAGCGCCATCGCGTCTGATCGGGACGCCAACATATTTTTTTCGATCTCACCGCCGACCTGGCTCAGATTGCCGGCGTCGGGCAGACTGAGCGCTTTTCTCATTTCAGACGCAGTCTCACCGCGCGCGCCATCAAGCACCATGCCGAGGCAGCGCTCGACCGAGTAGGGCGAAACGACCGTTGTGCCTTTTACCGAGGCGAGCAACGAAAAACCAAAGGCATTGTTCGCATCCACCCAGGCGGCCGCGTCGATCTTCGCGCCCTGATTGTCGACCTCACCCATCAGTTCGTTTTCCGGAGCTTCCGACCTCACGGAAGGCGCCGATGCCTCCGAAATTGCATTTTCAGGTTCAGGCGCCGCCTGCGGCTTCGAACAGCCAAACAATTGCATGACCATGAGTAACCCCAACATTAAAAAAGTCTTTTTCATCGTTATCTCCTTTAAATAGGATAGATCAGGCAAAACAGCTATTTCCCCTCAAAGCGTCAAAACGTTGCGAGAAGAGTCTATTCTGAATAGCCACATTACGAGAAACCGGTAAAACTTCGGCAGTTCCAAGACGCACAGCCCAATATTGCTTATGTGTATGTAACATGCTGATGACGAGTTTTAGTAAAATTGCATCGGATCTTCGATGCGGTAAAGGCCTTTGAGCACTTCATTAAAATAGTCGGTCAAATAGGGCGTCCAGACCTTGATCGGACACTCCTTTAGCTCGGCACTTGGAAACGACGCAAATGCGAAAATGTACTGAACGAGATATTCGATGTTGCGAGCCAGGTTACCGGTGTATTCCTCACGCGTACGCTGATCTGTGATACGCGTTTCGTGCATCGATTTGCCGATCTCCGACTCGAGTACATCGCCAAAACCGGCGTAGATGATCTCGACATAGACTTCATCTTCACCGCTGTAAACGAAGTTCTCGAATTCCTTCTGAATATCGCCCTGCCAGACACCGCGACTTCGCATATTCTGAATAAGACGCGGATCAATGGGTTCGCGCACCAACAAGTCTTTTTTGGGCCGTGCACGAATGATCAGGTTCGTTGCATGGTAATTTTCCCGGTGATGCGGCTCAACCTCGACGATATCACAGCGCGTACACGACTCGAGATAATCGAACAGGCGCGGCACATCTTCGGGTTCAGCGATCACTTTGAGCCCGGCGACGTCATGGATCGGCGGTGCCGTGACGCGGGGGAACTTCATGCCATCGCGCAGGTCCTCAATGATCTTGTTTTCAGCGCGTTCAAACTCGTGGATCATCTCGGCCTCGCTGCTGAGCAGCTGCGACCTGGCAATACCGAACTGTTGAGCACGCATATTCGCGTAGTCTTCGGCACGCTGTTTAATGGCGCTAAAGATCATGTCGATGATACGGCGCGCGGCCTTTTCGGCGAGTCGACGAGCGCGCTTGGTACGCATAGAACCGACCAGACGGTGCTGTTCGCCGGTACCGGCAAAGTAGAGGCGTCCCTGAATCGGTGTCTCGACAAAGAACTGCTCGCGATGGGCGAGGTAGTTGCGCACAAGTTCGTCGATCCGATCGTCGTGGTAGTGCGGATAACTAACGAGTGCGTCTTTGAGCTGAGCCTTGGTGTGGATCGGCACTTCCATGGCTTGCGACCCGGCGAGTGCCGAAAAAAGCTGGCGAGACCACAAGCCAAGGTATCGCGTCACATAAACGTTGTTGAAGTGGATGAGCTTCGTCACGCGTTCAGGGTCATCAGGCATCACGGCGCCGTGCAGCCAGCGCCAGAACAGGTCTTCAATTTCTTCGCGATGAATGTAATTACCAATGTAGATCATCGAAAACTCCGTATGAAAACCGACTCGACCAGACCAACTTTTTCCGAGCGCCAGTGACTAACACTTCACGCATCAACCATCAATATCTGTGGCACGGCCAACGAAGAGCGCGGTGCCTGTTGATTTTTCAATAATCGCGTAGAGGAACGGATGATCGACGGTGACCTTGACGATTCGAGGCATACCTCCTGCGGTAAAGCCGGTGGCCGTTGCCGCAGCGGCTTCAGCGCCTTCTTCAGTCACTTCGATGTATGCTTTGTGATAGATTCCACTGATGTACAGATCATCGTTCACCATGCCGCTGAAATCCGCGTCACCAAAGGCCTTGACCATGCCTAGTTGCTTCATGATCGAAGTGAGCGGCGTATCGGCCTCAATACGGAATTTCGGCATCGACAATTCGAGTTTTGTTTCGAACATGTCGTTACGTGCAGCCCACAGAGCCTGCGCGTTCATCATCTTTTCAACATCTGCGAGTGCTGACGAGCCCGTTGCGCCTTCAGCTATTTTTGGCAAGATGACCATAAAAGCATAGGTACTTTCGTTAAAATCCATGTCGAAGGCCTGATAGGCATCGGTCTCGATGTAAGCGTGCTTGACCGTCTGATGCATCATATCGACAGATTTTGTGCCCGTTTCACCTTTGAAATCCTGTTTATTCGTTTTTTCAACTTTAAACGCTTCGGCCCACGGCTCTTTGAAATAAATGGCGTTCGTCAGCACAACCCGCGTGAGGCCATCGACCGAGCCATTCGGCAAGAT
>JAZUKH010000079.1:0-2443 GCA_045643185.1 Myxococcota bacterium
TGTCGAAGCTGCGCCTGCGCCTGTCGAAGCCGCGCCAGTGACGGAGGCTGTGAAACATGATTAAACGTATTCTGAAAGCACTTTTGAGTCACTGCAATGTATTTCGTGAGTTCTGGGACGAGCTTTACCACGCGTTTAAGCTCTTTTTCCCGGTTTTCATGATCGTGCTGATCCCGCTCGTCTATCCGTTGCTGATCTCGTTGACGTATTCGAATCAGACCGTTGTTGAGCGTTATGTCGTCGTCATGGATGAGGACAATTCGCAGCTGAGCCGCGATTTCATGTTTCAGATCGATGCGACGCAGGGCGCCCAGATCACGCGTCGTGTGACGACGATCGACGAAGGCTTTGAAGCGGTTCTGTCGCGTGACGCCGACGCGTTCGTGCTGATCCCGGCTGACTTTTCGAAGCGCATCGCTCGTATGGAGCAGGCGAACGTCAAAACCTACGTCTATGCGGCCAACATGATGATCTACGCGTCGGTCATGACGGCGATTCAGGAGACGACGCTTGGCGTGAACAACCAGCTCGCGCTCGAACGCATCACGACGCCCAAAGGCATCAAGGCCGATCGCGCTCAGGCCATCGTCGAGCCTATCGCCTACGACAAAACGGTGCTTTATGCGCCAACGCTGGCCTATTCGTCCTTCCTTTGTCCGGTGCTCTTCGTCTTGGTCATTCAGCAAATGACGTTGATCGTGCCTGGGGTCGGCGTCGGCATGCGTCGCGAAAACGACAAAAAGTTCCGCAAAAAACGCATGTGGTTCATCGAGTATCTGGCGCGTTTTCTCGTTTATGTGCCCTTTGTCTGCCTCGGCATCTGGTTCATCTACACGTTTGTCGTGCCGATGTTTGGCTGGCCGACGGGCAGTTTTGCCGACATGTTTAAGATCGCCCTCATCATGTGCGTGCTGCACGCGCCGATCAGCATCATTCTGATGAGCCTGACCAAAGATCGCTACACGACATTCCAGATCATTTTGGCCACGTCGGTGCCGGCATTCATGATCAGTGGCTACATTTGGCCGTCCTACAGCATGCCGGGCTGGGTCGCGAGCATTGGCGAGTGGTTCCTCATCAACCCGGGCAGTCACATCATTCGCAAGGTCGTCTTCAAAGGGTTTGCGTTCGAAGATTGTATCCCGGAACTCGCCCAGATGTTCAACATCTTTTTCTGGTACGTGATCGCGGCGCTCATCGTCGTGCATCGCGGCATCGTCCTGCACTTGATCCGCTTTTTGCGGGGCAAGACGGACGAAGACGCCGAGTTGGGGACGCAAAACGCGTCTGTGGAAGGCGATCCTGTTGACGAAAAGGCGCAGCCTGAGCCTGTTGACGAAAAAGCGCAGCCAGAGCCTGCAGCCGAGGCGGCAAAGGCATAAGGTTGGGCGGCGGCTATGCTGACGCATACGCCGCCGAGGTGCGGCTATGCTGGCGCATACGCCGCACCGGGCGCCGCTATCGTCGCCAAAGGCGGCGATACGCGGCGCTTTTTTTGTGGTATATGGGCGTCGCCAGATTGGCTTTAGGATCATGAGGTTAAGATGAAAATATCAACATGTTTATTGACTGGAATGATGTTATGCGCGACGGCCAGCGCGTGTTTTGCCGAAGACGTTGTGCTTCAGGTCTACGATCAAGTTCCGGGCGTGCCCGGTGGTTGGGCCGTGACGCCGAGCGTCACAACGCTTGCGGATGCAGCACCCAACACATTGTTTGAGGCGCTCAAACGCAAAAAGAAGCCGACTTATGGCGACACGACGTTTGATGCCAAGACGGGTACCGTGACGATCGACGCGACCAAGTGTGCTTACCTGGCCATTATTTCGACGGAATTGCAAAAGACGTTTGAATACAATGGTTTGACGCTCAAAAGTGTGGTGTGTGCCGGTCGCGCGACGGCGCCGCAAAGCGGCGCGTTGGTGCGCAGCGCCAACGTGGCGCCGGTGTGGCTCGCGCTGACCCCGTCGGGCGCAAAACCGGCGCCTGACACGTGGGTGGATCTCGGTGACTCGCTCGTTCGCTGGGAGGCATTTGACCGGCTCGTCGCCGCGAAAGATAAAAACACGATGAAAGCGATCGAAACCGCGTTTGACTCGCCCAACGAGTTCGTGCAACGCCAGACGATGTCGGCAGCCGTCACGGCGAAGGTGCCCAATGCCGAGGCTTGGGTGGCCAAACGACTTGGTGCCAAAGACGTGATGACGCGCGCCAACGCCATTCGTGCGCTCAAGACGACGTCGAATGCCAAACTGGTCAAGCAGATGCGTGACCAGGTGACGAGTTGTGTCCCGGCTGAGTGCCTGACGCTGGCCGAGGCCGCGCTTGGCGCGGCCGACGCGACGCTGTCGCGTCAAGCGTCGCTCGCGATGCTCGCGTCGCCGGCCACAGACGCGTTTAACGTGGCACTCGCAGCGCTTGCGCCCGACGTGTTGGGCGATAA
>JAZUKH010000080.1:0-11890 GCA_045643185.1 Myxococcota bacterium
CCCACACACCGCTCTGTTTCTTGGTGAACTGAATGCGACGCAGATATTCTTCATGGACAGGATTCGTCGTCACGGTATCAAATTCATTAATACCCGCTTCTTTGAAGAATGGATTATCGGGACCAAAGAAATAATTGCCGATGCGGAAATCACGATATTTAGGAATAACAAAGTCGACGCGAATCGTCGCAACGCCTTCGCTGACTTCATCATAAGCCAAAATGCCGGCGACTTCGTTATCGCGAACGTAATAAAGAATGTGCGCGGCATCCCCAAACGAAAGCGTCTGATCAAACGTCGAAAGATCGTCTTTGTAACGATCCACAAACCATTTGAAGTAATCCCCATCGCTTTTGGCTGGAACAAGTTCAAAAACTTCGTGAACATGTTTCAACTTCCAAAGCTGATAAAAGTCCAGACCAGCGATAATGGCATTCATAATGGCGATCGGCAACGCCCAGATCAAAAGCGCATAAACGACCGAAATGATCGCACCGATCGCGTTAATAATACGAAGTTTGCGAACGCTCGTCATCGCGAACGAAACGATGCACACGGCTGAACCAATGTAGCCAATGACTTCAAGAAGGATCGTGACCCAGTGGGGCAACGACGCAAGGTCTAAAATCATATTTGTATCTCCTTACAGGATTCGATCAATGTCACGCGACACAACACATCACAACGCACCCTGACAACCAGGCTGCGAAGTAACGAAAGGTTCGTGAAAGAAATTTTTTTGAAAATAGGTGGCTTTGCAGGTTGAGAGGATGGAGGTAAGTGACAGACCTACATCCGCAAAGCGTCTTGCTTTTAGTCCAATCACGCAACAAAATCAAAGGATTTCGACTTTTCCTTGTTACAACTCACTCAGGGTGGCGAAATACATAAATCTCAGCCGTAGCTAAGCCGAAGGCAAGCAGGCTGAGATTGGGCAATCGGGCGCGATTTGTCCGAAGCCGAAGTGTAGCGACGTAACGTGGCACGTCGTCGCGGACGCCGACTCCAAACGAAGTTTGCGTTGATTTATCTTAACTGTTCCTGAAGTTGGTACGACCGTGTGGCTTGTTTGAGCGAAGCGAGTTCCACACGGCCGAAAAATAGCGCCGGGGGACGGTAGAGACGTGCGGTCCGCGCGTCTCTCCGGCCCCCGGCGCGCCGCAGGCCTAGGCCTGCTCAAAAACAAACTGCTAAAGGATCAACGCAAATTCTAAAACAAATTATGATCCGCTCTTGAGTTGTAACAAAAACACGAAAATAGTGAACTTTTTGTTTGACAAAAAACTTGAAAGTTCTAAAAGGTCGCGTCTTTTTTGACGAGGTAATCGAACACATGCGTGTCGAGTCAAAGAAGTGGCCTTTGCAGCCGTAACAATTCTCTTTTTTTACACCATTATTTGGAGTAACCCCATGGCCCAGGAAATTGAAAGCTTTGAAGCGTTGCTCGCGGAATTCGACGCGAAGCAGCAGAATGCAGTACGTGAAGGTGAAATCGTCAGCGGTGAAGTTGTCGATTTTGTCAATGATTTTGTTATCGTAGATATCGGATACAAATCGGAAGGTAAAGTTGCCAAATCCGAATTTGCCGCCCCCGATGGCACGATCAGTGTTAAGGTTGGTGACAAGGTTGAAGTTCTTGTCGAAGCTACGGAAAACGAAGATGGTCTCTGCGTTCTGAGCAAGAAAGAAGCTGACAAGCTCATGATCTGGGAAGAAATTGCCAAGGTCGCCGAAGCGGATGAAACCGTTGAAGGTAAGATCATCAGCCGCGTTAAAGGTGGTTTGGCAGTTGATATCGGCGTTCGCGCCTTCCTCCCCGGCAGCCAGGTTGAACTTCGTCCGACCCGCAACCTCGACAAATTCATCGGTCAGACCTATCGTTTCAAAATCATCAAATTCAACAAGAAACGTGGCAATATCGTCCTTTCTCGCCGCGCGCTTCTTGAAAAAGAACGCGATGTTCTTAAGAGCAAAACGCTCGAACAGCTTCGCGAAGGCGCCATCCTCGATGGTATCGTCAAGAACATCACCGAATACGGTGCATTCGTTGACCTTGGCGGCATCGACGGTCTCCTCCATATCACCGATATGAGCTGGGGTCGCGTCAATCACCCGAACGAAGTCGTCAACATTGGCGATGAAATCAAAGTCAAAGTGCTCAAATACAGCGCTGAAAACGAACGCGTCAGCCTCGGCCTCAAACAGCTCTCCGCTGATCCCTGGGAACACGCCGCTGAACGTTATCCCGCCGGCACCCGCGCCGTTGGTAAAGTTGTCAGCCTCATCGATTACGGTGCTTTCGTTGAACTCGAAGAAGGCATTGAAGGCCTCATCCACATCAGCGAAATGTCCTGGACGCGTCGTGTGAAACACCCCAGCCGCGTTGTCAACATTGGCGACCAGATCGAAGTTGTCGTTCTCAACCTCGATACCGAAAACAAGAAGATCAGCCTCGGCATGAAACAGACCGAACCCAACCCCTGGGAACTCCTCGAAGAGAAATACCCCGTTGGTACGGTTATCAAAGGCAAAATCCGCAACATCACGGATTTCGGTCTCTTCATTGGTGTCGAAGATGGCATCGATGGCCTCGTTCACGTTTCCGATATCAGCTGGACGCAGAAAGTTCGCAACCCGAACGAAATCTACAAACGCGGTGATGATGTCGAAGCCGTCGTCCTCAACATCGATGTTGAAAACGAACGCTTCAGCCTCGGTATCAAACAGCTGACCGCTGATCCCTGGGATTCCCTCCCCTCCATGTATCCCACTGGCTCCGTTGTGGATTGCAAGATCACGAAGATCACCGAATTCGGTGCCTTCGCTCAGATCGCTGAAGGCGTTGAAGGCCTCATCCACATCAGCGAACTCAGCCGCGAACACGTCGAAGATGCCAACGCTGTCGTCAAAGTCGGTGAAACCCACAAAGCTGAAGTCATCAGCGTTGATCCCAGCGAACGTAAGATCGCTCTTTCGATCAAACAGTTCATGCGCAACAGCGAAAATGGTCGCCTCCGTCAGTACACGGACAACGACGCTTCTTCCACCGCGCACCTCGCTGACATCCTCAACGACAAACTCAATGCCAAAGACTAAGTCTTAGACTGAGTAACCCTTAAAGGCCGATTCGTTTGAATCGGCCTTTTTTTTTCTAGCTAAGCTATCACTGTTTTTTTACTCGTGACGTTGATTTTACTTCTAAAATCTCACGATATGACTTAAAAATGGTTGGTTTTGTGTGAACGAGCATTACATCATTCATTGCTGAAACAAATTTTGGGAGAGGTCATTTCATGCATCCAGCCGACAAGTTTGCGCGAGTCTCCATGACTGCGGATATCACAAAGATCAAACGCGAAGACCGCGCGGTCCTGAAACGTCTCATTCAGGCTGCCAAACACCTCAACAACGCCTATCTGCGTCAGGTGTCACATCTTAACATCCAGTTCCGACAAGAGATCGAAGACACGCAGAACAAAAAACTCATCGAAACTTTCGAGATCATGGGCGGTCCATGGGATCGACTGAACGATGACAAACCTTATTACGGGTCTTACGAGAAACCCCTTGGGGCCGGTTTTTATCCCTTCGAAATGACCAAGGAACAATTCGAAAAGTGGATCAAAGATCACCCCGAAGATGAGGCCGATTTCACAAGTCCAAACACCGTCATTCGAAAAAAAGATCAGGGCTTGGTTGCGATCCCCTACTCTAAAGCCTACCAGTCTGAAATGACACAGGCAGCCGCATTGCTACGAGAAGCCGCTGGTCTCACGTCCAGTGTCTCTTTACGCCGTTTCCTGTCGCTCCGCGCTGACGCGCTTATCACCAACGATTATCAAGAAAGTGATGCTGCATGGATCGGTCTGAGTGACACAGACATCGAAGTCGTTTTCGGCCCTTACGAAACTTATGAAGACAGACTGTTCGGCTATAAAGCAACGTTTGAGTGCTTTATCGGCTACAAAAACGCCGAAGAAACCGCCCGTCTCGCACATCTCGCGGCGCTCGGGACCGACATGCAGAATGCCCTCCCCATCGATGAAGAACTCAAGATCACGCGCAATAACAACGATCCTTCCCCATTCCGCGTCATCGACCTCTGGACGACCGCTGGCGATGCCCGATACGGTATTCAAACGCTCGCCTTCGTTTTGCCCAATGACCCCGATGTCATCAAAAAACATGGCACCAAAAAAGTCATGATGAGAAATGTCGAAGAAGCTAAATTCACTGCCATTCTCAAACCGATCGCGGATGCCTTCCTGACGCAAGATGCGGCAAAAGACGTCTCGTTTGATGCCTTCTTCAGACATACGATCTTCCATGAAACTTCGCATAGTCTCGGTCCCAAAGCCGTCAAAAACTCCCCACGTGCTATCCAGATTCACCTGGCCGAATGCTATGCCCCCATCGAAGAGTGCAAAGCAGACAGTACCGCAAACTACCTCGCCAGATGGTTCAAAGACCGTGGGGAATTGACTGACGCGCAACTACGATCAAGCTACGTCACCATGCTCGCCGGTTTCTTCCGATCACTTCGTTTTGGACTCACCCAGGCTCACTCACGTGCAAACGCCATTCAGCTCAATTTCCTCATGGCTGAAGGCGCCGTTACCATGAATGAACAGGGAAAATTCGATATCTGCTACGAAAAAATGCATGACGCGCTGACTAAACTCGTAAAAACCGTCATGGAACTCGAGTATTCCGGGGATCATCAGGCTGCCACCGACTTCCTCAACAAATACGCCGTTCTCTCGAACGAACTCCTCAAACGTTTCGACACGGAACTCGCTCAAGTTCCCGTCGATATCGCGCCTAAATACGAAGCGGAAGCCCCTGACTTTTTCGAGGAAAATTAATGAAACGTTGCCTCTTTCTGACCATGTTATTGCCACTGGCTGCTACGCTCTGTGCATGCCACTCCTCCGCAGATGTCGTTGCGACGTCTTTTGAAGAGATGATCGAGATCACCAAAGCTTACCCAAATGATTGCGAAGCCATGGGAAATGCACTCGATCATTACATCAATGAAAATATCGATCGCCTAGCAACGACGTTAAACGATAAAGGCAATGCGACAAGCGAAGAATCAAAACGGATCTTTAACGCAAGTTACGCGCTGCATGAACAAACCAAGACATGTCAGAACGACTCAATGGAAAGTTTTCGAAAGAAGCTGGCTGAACTCACGTTAAGCACCGCAGAAGACAAATAGTTCGTTTTCACACACACGGCGATGTCCAACGAGACATCGCCTTTTTTTTGGAAAATAGTTTTTTATGATTCAGATCAATTATCCCATTGCCTTTGATGCCATCGTCGTAGGGGGCGGTCACGCTGGTTGTGAAGCCGTTTGGGCGCTCGCCTGCCGTGGTCTCAAAGCCCTCATGATCACACTCGACATCGACCGCATTGCCCAAATGAGTTGCAATCCTTCCATCGGCGGCGTGGCAAAAGGCCACCTGACCAAAGAGATCGACGCATTGGGTGGCCTCATGGCTCGTGTTGCCGATTGCTCAGCCATCCAATATCGCACGCTCAACGCCAGTAAAGGCCCAGCTGTGCGCTCGTCACGCGTCCAATGCGACACGCGTCAATATCGACGTGAAATGCTCAAACGCTTGAGCGAACATCCAAATATCAGCCTCGTTCAAGGCAAAGTTGAAGATGTCGTCATGGAGAACAACCGCGTCAAAGGCGTGTTACTCGAAAGCGGCGTGTTCTATCAGACGAAAGCTGTCGTGCTGTGCACCGGAACCTTCCTCCGAGGCCTTTGCCACATAGGCGAATACCATTTCGAAGCCGGTCGAAGCGGTGACAGTGCCTCCGTAAGATTGAGCGAAACACTCAAAGCAGCTGGCGTCAAGCTCATGCGCCTCAAGACCGGCACGCCCTCGCGTCTCAGTGCCCACTCACTCGATTTTTCTAAATTCGAAGTCCAATACAGCGACGAAGAGATCACACGCCTGAGCTTCTACGAAGACGGGCCGATGCTTCCACAAGTCGCATGTCATATTGCCTACACGACACCAGAGACCCACGAGATCATTCGTGCCGCTCGTGAACGCAGCCCGCTATTTAATGGCACGATTCACGGCATCGGTCCGCGATACTGCCCAAGTATCGAAGACAAAGTCTTTCGCTTTGCTGACAAAGACCGCCACCAGATCTTTATTGAACCCATGGGACTCGATACGGACGAAGTCTATCCGAGCGGCATTTCGTCGTCCCTGCCATTCGATGTACAACTCGCCTTTTTGCACTCTATCCCCGGTTTTGAACACGCCCATGTGATTCGCCCAGCCTACGCGGTCGAATACGACGCCCTCGAGTCGGGTCAAATGAACCACGCCCTGCAGCTCAACGCGTTCCCCGACATCTTCGTTGCCGGCCAGCTCAACGGCACGAGCGGCTACGAAGAAGCCGCAGCACAAGGACTCATGGCTGGTATCAACTGCGCAAACCACGTGTTGGGAGAAGCCCCTTTCATTCTACGCCGTAACGAAGCGTACATCGGTGTCATGGTCGACGACCTCGTTATGCGCGGCGTCGATGAACCATACCGCATGTTCACTAGCCGAGCTGAGTTCCGACTCAGTCTGCGCGAAGACAACGCGGACCTGCGCCTCAGCGAGTATGGTCACCAATACGGACTTTTGAGCGATGCCGACTACGAAAAGTTCAATGCCAAAAAAGCCCAGATCGAACAATTGAACGAGACATTGCGTGCGATCCATGTTGGTGAGATCGACCGCTCGCGCCTGACTGACGAAGAATCAGCCACGATACCGACTGCGGGCAATCTGCAGCAACTCGTCAAACAGCCCGAAGTCTCCATCGAACTCCTTGCCAAAGCCTGCGACAAAGTCGCTGCCTTCCCTCGACCAGTGCGCCAATACGTCGAAACACAAACCAAGTTCTCTGGCTATATCAAACGTGAAGAAGCTCGTATCGAATCATTCACCGAGCTTGAGTCACGTCTGATTCCAGAAGACTTCGATTACGACCAGGTGCATGGGCTCAGCACTGAAGTGCTCAACAAACTCAAAAAAATGCGTCCAAAATCTTTCGCGGAAGCCGGACGTATTTCAGGCATCACGCCCGCCGCACTTAACGCGATCTGGGTTGCACGACATAAATAATCCACGCCCGACCTGCGCCACGCGTGGCGCAGGTCATACCACGCAACGACGCATCACCAAATACACTTCGACCCGCTTAAAATGAATTATATTGCCTAAAACAGAATTATACTTGTCCAAGCAACAACGCTTTATTTATCTTCGCGTTGTATCATTAACTTATTATCGGCAATAAATTTATTTAATGTATTTCGATCGACCTTTAAACGACGAGCAATGACGGTCTTGGGCACTTTTCGATCGAGCATTTTAACGATGATCGCTTCATAACCTGTAAGTTTAACAGTTTTATTACGAGCCCCTTTTGGACGACCAAGCGGCTTACCTTCAGCCTTTACACGTGCCAGGGCCTCTTTCGTGCGTTGTGAAATCAGATTACGCTCAATTTCTGCGGATAACCCAAAAGCAAACGCCAATACTTTACTGCTAATGTCAGTTCCAAGTCGATAATTGTCTTTGATCGTCCACAAAGCGATGTCTTTTTTCATACAAATCGACAAAACTTCCATGATCATAAACAGACTTCTCCCCAAACGAGATAATTCACTGCAAATAATAATATCGCCTGACTTCATTTGTTTGAGCAGACGGCCAAGTTCGCGCTTCTCAAAGGCTCGTGTGCCACTGATCGTCTCTTCAAACCAGTAACCGACCTTCATGCCGTTCTTTTCACAATAAGCCTTGATCTCAAAACGTTGATTTTCAACAGTCTGCTTATCTGTCGAAACACGAATGTAACCGTAAATCATACGATGACTCCTTAATTCGTCGGTGTCATCGACAAAATTTATGATTTCGGCATCAAATTGAGTTAATTGAAAAAGAGCGATTGCGATAACGCCGACTTGATGTGCCGAAATCGGCGTCTAAAGACGCAAGCTGCGCCATAACACGTTGAGCGAGAAAATGCCACGCCTAGCCTGAATGACATTGGTTAACGATCTATTTATGCTAAAATAGTATGGTCATTTTGACGCATGAACTATCCCAGATAACTCAAAATAAGGAGTCAATGATGCGAACAAATCGCTGTTTCTTAACTTCCATTGTTGCGCTCACAACCCTGTGGATGACTGGCCAGGCCACCGCACAAACGACCTTGGAAACCGATGCTCAGCTCACCGAAGACGCAGCTTTTGCGCAAACGATCGACCTGGCACAGGCGCGTGGACAAATCATTCGACAATCGTCATTAAGAAGTCTGCGTAACCCCAAAAAAGGCGCGTTATCCGGCAAACGCATGGTTCTAAACCCAGGACATGGCAAATCATTTACAGCCTCTTCCAAAACCTGGGGTTTTCAACGCAATATCTACAAAAATCTGAATGAAGACAAACACACGGTTGAATGGATACTCGACTTTGTGCGTCCAATGCTGGAACGTGCCGGCGCTGAGACGTTGATGGCGCGCGCCAACAGCTATACGACGACTGCACAGCACCTCACCTATGAATCTGAGGGCCAATATCACGAAACGGGAGACTGGGTCGCCAGTGTCGAAGGAAAATACCGCTATGCCTACGTAACGCCCGAACAGACAGCTGAGGCGACCTGGTCTTTTAACGTCCCCAAGGATGGCGATTACCCCGTCTATGTGCGCTATCGGGCGAGTGATAACAGGGCACCAGATGCGAAATACATCATTGGACATGCGCGCGGAACGACGACAGTGATTGAGGATCAAAGCCGAAAAAGCGCAGCCATTGCTCAATCAGGCACCTCATCGACCATTGCGAGTGGTCTGACACTCGACACCAAACGCGAGATCTCGACCTGGTGGCACTATGTCGGCACGTACCCATTCAAAGCCTCTAAAACAGCCACGATCACGCTTTCAAACGCAAGTTCAGCTGACAAAGACCACGTCGTCATTTCGGATGCCGTCCGCATCGGTGACGGTCCTGGCTCCTATCACGAGAACGTGTGCGAGTCTGGCGTCTATCGCTGGCAGGAAGACGGACGTTCGTGGATCAACGAACTTGGCGTGCCCCTCGACATGGGGCTAGAAGACTTCTCGGTTCGACCGCTCTATGCCTTGGCTGAAGGCGTCGACGCCTATCTCTCATTGCATACGAATGCCGGAAGCAGCAAAAGCCGCGGCACCCAAACCTACGTGTGGTACAACGGTGACTGGATCAAGGAATCAAATTGGGTCGCCGGACACGCGACCAACAACCTCCCGCCAGGTACCTACGATTACGCCAAACTCATCAACCGACGTTACCTCGACTACCTGCGCAAGTATTATATGTCCGATTGGGCAGGCAGCGACGACCTGTGGGGCTACGGATTGGGCGAATTGAGCCCGTTGATGTACGCTTGGAAGAACAATAAATCTGGTCATCCGCTCATCATCCCCTCAGTACTCGTTGAAACGGCATTCCATGATAACACCGAGGACGGTAAAGCCATTCGTGAAATGACCTTCCGCTTTTGGGGCGCACGTGGCCTCATGGCCGGTGTCATTCAATATTTCAATGGCGATGACGCTGTCATTCCGCCACTTCCACCGACGCATTTAACCGCGACAACAGACTTTGACCACATCAACCTGACCTGGGACCCCGTCGAAGACCAAGTACTCGCCAATTCCAAACCAACCCACTACAACCTCTATTTCTCTGATGACGGGCTTTTGTTCGACGTCGAACCCGCGTTAACAGTCAACGAACCGAACGCGCAGATCCCGATCCTGCCTGGTCAAACGCTCTACGTGCGCGTCACGGCTGTCAACGAAGGCGGAGAAAGCCTTGATTCGCTCGTCGGAGCCGCTCGCCTGCCCAACCGTGGGCAAAAGAAAGCGCTCTACGTTGACGGCGTCGATCGTGAAATGAAGACGTTTTATGACAACAACAACGTGCGTTCGTACGCCCGTATTTTTGTGCCCGCGATTCAGTTCAATCACCCGGAATGGGGCATCGACTCCGTGGATGACGAAGCCGTAGCTGAGCTACTCGACACGCACGCCTATGACGCCGTCATTTGGTCCACGAGCCAAACCGCGACGCTCCACGACGTGTTGCCCCAAAAACAACGCGACGTCATCAAAAAACTTCGCGCAAATGGTACGCCATTGATCCTCTCTGGGACCGAAATTGGGTATGCGATGCATTCAACCGACTACCAATCCGATACCAATTGGCTCAAAGACGTGTTTAATGCCAAATACGAAGCCGACGATGCCTACGAAAATGACGCCTATACCGACAAAGGTTCACCCTCGGTCGCCACAGAAGGTTTCAGTGTTTGCGAAGCCAACACACACCAAGCCATTTCCGCCCCCGACTTCATGGCGCAAACCGTCGTTTATAGCGACTGCAACCCATGCGGCGGTACGCCAGAACACGAGCCAGCCGATGCTTCCTGCGTGCATTATCCCGACGTGTTGAGCGCCGAAGAAGGTGCCACGGTCCTGATGAACTACCAGAATGCCAGCACGTCAAAAACGGGCGCAGCGATTCTCAGTGCCGACGGCAAGGCGATTCTGACCGGTTTTCCGCTTGAGACCGTCATTGACCCAAACGAACGCCTTTGTCTGATCGCCAACATGCTCGACCGCATCACTGGCAACGCCAACAACGACGACTGTGTGCCCAAAAACTGGGAGCCCGACACAGAACTCTGCGACAACAAGTTCGATGACGACAACAACGGCAAAGTCGACTGCGACGACGACGCCTGTGCAAACGACGCCGCGTGCAAGCAACCTAACCAAGAGCCCGAAGACCCGGTCGATCCCGACAAACCAGTCAATCCAACCACGGAGATATGCGACAACCAGCTCGATGACGACAACAACGGCAAAGCCGATTGCGACGACGACGCCTGTCAAAACAACGCTGCGTGCAAGCAACCTAACAAAGAGCCCGAAGACCCAGTTGATCCTGACAAACCAGTCAACCCGACTGCGGAGATATGCGACAACCAGCTTGATGACGACAACAACGGCGACGTCGACTGCGACGACGACGCCTGCCAAAATGCCCAGACCTGTCTGTCCAACGCCAGTCGAAATAAATCTGACTCAAGTTGCTCACTTCGCGATCGCGTTCCGACAAGCTCGGCCCCGTTTACAGCCTTGGTGATGCTCGCCCTTGGTCTGGTCATCACGCGTCGTCGACGCCACAACTGATAATACCCATCCCCGACTCGGTTCCTCACGCGACACCGAGCCAGGAACCACAACAAAAAAGGCGGCTCATCGAGCCGCCTTTTTTGTTGTTACAAACGTTCTAATGCTTACTGCTTGGAAGCATCCATCGGAGCGGCGTCGCAAACGTCGCCGACGCCATCGCCATCCCAGTCACCCTGACCAAGTTTGTTCGAAGCATCTTTGTCTTCGGGACGAACCGGGTTGAAGACGTTCGGGCAGTTATCGACATCATTAGGAATACCGTCACCGTCGATATCATTCATATCGCTGTATTCACCATCGTAAAGCGTGGTGCCCTGGAACGTCGTATCCGCAACGCGCGTACGCATCGGAACACAGGTCGGTTCACTGTCGGGACGACCACAGAAGAAGAGATCATATTTCTTAAGGCCATTGACGGTGTTATAGGCAAAAGAGCTACCACGAAGTTCCGTATGCACTTTCTTGGCGCTGCCGCACATATCGACCTCAGTACCAGCCGTCATGATGTTGGCATCGCCCATGACGATCTTACCATCGATAACAACGAGCGTGACGTCTTTATTTTCGGCGGCAATGACGGCGCGGTGAGCGTCGCGGTTATTGTTTT
>JAZUKH010000081.1:0-4599 GCA_045643185.1 Myxococcota bacterium
CGCGTCCGCTCGCCTAATCTCAGCCTGCTTGCCTTCGTCTTCGCTACGACTGAGATTTGGAATTTCTGACCAGACAATCAACAACCGGCTGACAGTAACGGCTGAGTTTTTCATTTTCTAACCTCAGACCAAGCTACGTAACAAAAAAGGCGGCGTATCGAGCAATGCGAGATAGCCGCCGAGCGTCGGGCGTATCTTGAGCGGCAAAGCCGCCAAGATAGTCCGCGCCAAAATGCAAAAAAAGGCGGCGTATCGAGCGAAGCACGATAGCCGCCAAGCGTCGGGCGTATCTTGTGCGGCAAAGCCGCCAAGATAGACCGCGCGAACCTTTGATCAATTTCGCTTTACGAAATGAGATTAGATCTCAACCGAAGGCGTTTCAGTATCGGAAACACACGTGGCTTTATTTGGCACTCTATCTTCGTGACAACGTTCGTAATTACTTGACTTACATTTTTGCAGTTCTTCAAAGACGGCCTCCGACCCCGTATAGATCGCATGACACATGCTACGATCGACTCTTCCGGTGCAGAATTCCACGCCATCTGTAAAGTATCTGTGATTTCTGTCTGCGTCTCGATAATCACAAACGCATTCGCCCGGATACGTCGTGCTCGCATCGCCGCACCGATCCGTGCATTCATTGATCGTCGGCGTTGCCCCGACGGCGCTGCAACTGACAGATTTGACGCCCAAACAGGCATTGCCTGCCTGCGTGCAGGTGTATTCACATTGATGCGCGTCATTGCAAACCGCTGAGGCATTCGTCGTGGCGACGCAATCGGCATCGCGCAGACATTCATTACAAACGCCGTCGGTGATGCCAAAGGCACATGTATTACAACCAGTGATCTCAAGTTTACGCGAAACTTTGAGGACGTTATCGTCTTCTTTGCACTCATCATAGACCCAAAGACCAGTGTTGGCGCTATCGTCGACTGTGAACATAGCTTTGTAGCCGCTAATATCGGTCAGCGACACAGGCGTTGTGGAGATGGTATCACCGGAGATCGGATAGGCCGTCAGCATATCCCAATAGAAGATGACGCTCTTCTTTTCTTCGAGGCCAAGGGCGAGTCCTTCAACGGCTTTGGTGCCGAGATAGTAGCGCTGTGAACCGTCTGGGGTTTCGACATAGAACGAGACCTGAATATCGGAATCGACAACTTTTTCACCGAGGTTGACGACCGTCGCTTCGAGGCCAATTTTGGGCTTCGTCGCATTACACTTGGTCTTGTCTTCGACCAACATGCTGGGCACGAAATTCGGCTGTTTGTAGAAATCATCGACCGGCATATTCGCACGGTAGTTATTGAAACGTTTGTTGAGCCAGTTGGCTTCTTCATGCTGAGGCACCGAGCCATCGTCGTTGATGTTCGTCACGTGATAACTGTGCTGATTCCAGATCTTGCGAGCGGAAACCCACTTTTGTTTCGGATCGCCATAGACGTGCAAACCACGTTCTGAAGTCGCGACGATCTCCGTCTGACCATCACCATCAACATCAACGATGAGCGGATACTCAATAACCGTCTCAGACGTCATCTTATTACTCGTCTCCCAGAGTACTTTGACCGCTTTTGTGGTCTTATCGTAACCATAAACACGAAGTGACATGGTATCGCGATAAACAATTTCAGCGGTGCCATCGGCTTCAAAGTCAAAGACAGCCGCGCCGGTTCGATAAGAGGGATCTTTCGTTTCAGCCTTCCACAAAATCTCACCATCATTTTTGAAGACTGCAAACGCGGTATTCGCGGCAACACCGATCTCGCGAAGACCATCGCCATCCAAGTCAGCAATGACAGGGTTTCCGCCACCTTTTCCAGGATGCGTCACTTTCCAGACGGGTTTCTGCGACCAAGTCGTGCCGTTTTTGTAAACTCTCCAAAGACTTACCGTTCCTTCAACGTCTTTATTGACGTTCTGAGTACTTACACGAACGAGTTCGGGAACGAGTTCGCCCTCAGCGTTTTCAGAGGGAACCATATCGGCCACCGCGACATAGCCTTCTCCCTCACTGCTCGTTATATCGTCACTCGGAATGGTGACAATTTCCGACTTATTGCAGTTGATGTCGTAGATCGCATTATCCGTGATGATCTCACTCTGGCCATCCTGATCGAGGTCGGCGACAGCAAACATATACCCGTATAGCGCACCAAACTGTCCCATCTTTTCGGTATATTGACACGACCACGCAGCATGACTAAGCCAGGTCTCATCATTAAGATGATCGTAAACATCCTTACCTTTAATGATACCACGCGTCGTCACGACTTCCGGCCAGCCATCCTGATCAAGATCTGCTATGGTTGGGTGAAGATCCGCAAAAATACCGTTCACATCACTATCAAAACTATTTGTATTTAACAGAAATGCGGCTTTTTGCTTCCACTCATAAGTCGTCGTTCCCTTCTTTTCGAGATTCATGACGTAAAGTCCAAACTTCGTCTCGTTTTCATCCTTTGTCTGAAGTCCGACCAAAACCTCGATTTTACCATCGTGATCGATATCGGCGAGTGCCAGATCACCATTTTTATTAAATCGTGTTGACTTGGCATCCGCGGATGAGGGCTTTACGTAGTCCAACCGTCTACCAGTAGCCCCGTCTCGCGCGACCAAATACCCTTCACGATCAGACCCAAAACTAGAATCTAAATAGCTGTCAATATAAACGATCTCGGGAATGCCATCGCCCGTTAAATCAGCAACGACCGGAGTACTTCGTATGATTTCATTTGTTTCATTCGACGAAGACCATTCCAATTCCGGCGCATATTCATAAACCGAGGGCGTACTGACACACATTTTAGGATTATCCAGTCGTGGGATGCAGTACCCAGTCGAAGCACCATCAGCGATATCACAATATTCTCGTATCGCGCATTCAGTATCTTTAGTACACTCGTCGCCCGGCGTGAAACAGAACCCACTGGATGAGCAAAGTTCCGTGCTTTCACAACAAGCCTCGGTGCTGATATCCATGCCGGGGGCCGAACACAACGTGGCGCTTGCGCCACAGACTTTGTGGCAAAGCCCGTCCACGCCGCAGGTCCCATCACAGTTGGTGGCTTCATTACAAACTTCGCAAACGCCGCCTTTGTTGAGATTGCAAACCCCTGTTGTGCAGAAGTAATCCACGTTATCGCAGGCTTCACACGTTCCAGCCATAGAATCGCAAACGCCGTCACAGTTGATCAGCGTCGGATCAGTGCTGACATCCACGCAGGCTTCACATTTACCAGTGTTGGCATTACAAACTTCGTTACAGTTCTTCGTCAGCCCGGAGTCTGAACAGGCTTCGCATCGACTGGTCGTAGTATTGCAAATACCAGCCCCGACCGAATCGCAATCAGCATCAGACGTACAGGTCTGTTCAGCCATGCTGACACTCCTGTATTGCGTTTGGTCATCATTGTTGACGAGCACTGAGTCGGACGCCACCACCACGGCAGTTTCCATCGCACCATTGTCGTTAACGGGTGCGACAAAGAGCTTGCCCTCAAGCATGAATTCAATGGCGAGTTTCCAATCACCGGCGCCGATCATAGAGAAGTCGGCGATGTACTCCTGCTGATTCGTGCCGAGTGAAGCGGCGTAACCGCATGCATCTGCATTATCCTTGCAGGCATCGGTATTGTTGGATGCTTCGATGACATTCCAAGCATTCAAACGGCTCGATGCACTGTCGGTGTAAATAAGATTAACCTCGCTGATCGTGCCGGAGGCCGGCGTGTCGAAGCGCAACACGGCCTTACCTGTGTCGACATTTGCCGCGACAAAAGCCGCGTTCACCGAAACACATGTATTGTTGCTACAAATGCCGTCGCTACAGTGATCAGCGCTAATGCACTGAACGCAACTGGCCGTGTTATGGGTGCTGTCAGCCAGGCAGTACGGCGTAGTGGACGCCTTGTTAACGCAGTCCATACGTGTGAAGGCGCCGGTGGCGACGATTTCGACGAGAACATTGTCTTCGCAGAGCGACTTGCTGACGTCAGCGCAGGCATTGCCGGAACACTGACCGTAGCAGTCGACGTTTTTGCTCCACTGCCCTGTCACACAAGTGAACGTCGCATTGGCATTCGAGCCGACTGCGTCGCACTTAGCGGCGTCGTTCACGCATTCGCCGTTGCCCGTATTATCTGCATTACAAGAAACTGCAGCGGTCGTCTGGTTGAGGTGCCCATCCGCCGAACAAACGCTTTCGACACAGAGCTGATTTGCATTGTCAGCATAGGTCTTCCCAGGAACGGAGCATTCCTGGACGCAGGCGTTACCCGCGTCATTGAGGTGATAAACATCGTCACATGCAATTCCGCAAACGACGTTATTGCAGGTCGCCGAGCCGTGTTCGGGAACAGGACAATCATCGGTCGACGTCCAAACGTGTTTGGTCGAATCACAGTGTTTGATCGCGGCACCGTCGCAGACATCGGCCGTGCAGTAGTTTGGGTTTTCGGACGTCGCGATGTCGCAGTTGGTGCCGGTCCAACCGGTATTGCAGGCGACTTTGCAGTAATCTGCACTGGTGGCATCACAAGATACCGTCGCATTCGCGAGGCTTGTCGTACAGGCGTTATCGGTCCAAGCGCC
>JAZUKH010000082.1:0-7551 GCA_045643185.1 Myxococcota bacterium
GCTGACCGGGCCAAAAAATTCGACCAAGAGACCTAATGATTTTGGGGCCCTGCCAGGCGAAGGGGTAGCGGCGTATTTCCAAAGAAAACGGAGGCAGATTCGAGGAAACGAGTCTGAAGCGAAGGACGCGGCCTGGTGGCCGCAACCGAACGCTGAATGACGACGTTGACGAAGAAGATGCGACGTTTTCGAAGGAAATAGCCGCGTAGGGGGAGACTTCCCCCTCACAATATCCTATTGCCAAAACTTGGTCGTGCTGATGTTGAAGAGTGTTTTTAAGCTCATCGAAAACGTGTAGACTGGGAATAAGTCTGTGTGTCCATGACGTTTGAGGCGTAGAGTCGGTTGAGCGGCTCATGGTTGCTAAAGGAGAACGTGGATGAAACGTGGAATATTGTTGATATTGACGCTGCTCATGTGTTTGATGAGCAGCGTGGTGATGGCGCAGGATGCGCGTCCGCGTCTTGGTTTGAGTGTGACGACGTTTGATGCCTCTCCGATTTTGCTTCAGCACCTGAAATTGGCGCCGGGTGAAGGCGTGATGATCCGCAACGTTGCCGTGGGCGGCGATCTCGAAGCCGCCGGGCTTTCTCAGGGGGACATTTTGCTTGCCATTGACGGCCATGCGACGAATCGCCCTCAGGATGTGACCGATTACGTGTCGTCGCTGCCCAAAGGTACGCGTGTGACGCTCGACGTCATTCAGAAGGGCGATCATCATCAGGTGTATGCTGTGCTTGACAATTTGCCTGACTCTGTGACCTGGAAATACACCGAGCCGGGGCGTCGTGATATGACGCGTCTTCGCTCAAGTCAAAGCGCTCCGGGGGCAGGCAGTGCTCCGGGCTTGTTCGGTTTTCCTTTCGGCGGTTTTCAGGGGCAGATCGCGATTCCGAATGGTGGCACTGGGGCATCTCATAAGATGATGTTTCAGTCGTTTATGCAGACGGATCAGGGCTTGCAGCAGTTTACTGCGACGATCGATGGCGATCCGAAAGATCCCGAGAGTCTGATCGAGATTACGCTTGACGGTAATCACTATACGGCCAAGGTGGGCGAGTTGGATAAGTTGCCAGATGCGGCGAGAGATGCGGCCAAACAGGCACTCGCCCAGTCTGGTAATTTTTCGTTCTCGTTCAGTTTTGGCGGCGGTGCGATGTTCGATGAAATGATGAAAAAGCAGTTCGATCAGATGGATCAGCTTGAGGAGATGATTTTCAGAAATTTCTTTGGGAATCCTGGTCAGCGCGTCAATCCGGGCAATGGTCAGCAGATGCAGCTTCAGCCTTCCGTGCCGCCGTCTTCGAACCAGGGGGCACTGAAGATCGAAGATCTGCCGAATCAGAATCAGAGTTAAACCTAGCAATAATATAATGTTAGGACATTTCGTGCTGTGTTCTGACATGAAATACCGTCAATACGGTTCAGAATGGGCGTGAGCACGTTCATGGGATGTAGTTCAGTTCAAAAAATGAGTTTTTGAAAAAAAAATGAATATCTCGGGCGATTGCGCGTACAAAAGCCCGAAAAGCGGAGCTCAAAGAACCAGTGTTGAGCTCTGCGATGTTGTGAATTTGGAGTTTGACACCATGAGAAAAGGGATTCTTGCTAGTTGGTTGATGGCGACGTGCGTTAGCCTCATGAGTTTCCAGAACATCTACGCCGAAGAGAAAGTCGACGCGGTGAGCTGGCTTCAGGACTCGTATGTGGGCGTGGGTGCCATTGACATGCAGAAGATGCCTGAACGCAAGATATATCGCGAACTCATGGCGTTTTTTCTTACAGATCAAAGCGCCCGTCAAGCTTTTGATGTGCTCGAAAAGGCTGGTCTTTCCGAAAAGATGCTTCGCCGCATCGTCGTAGGCATTCCTTCTGACGTAGAGAAAGGCGAATTCATGGTGCTTTGGGATGCGTCGACGCCGCTCGATCAGTACAAACCGATTCTCGACAAGTTCGCGAGCGATTTGACGAGTCATCAGTACGCGAACCGCAATTATTATTGCACCAAAAATAAAAACGTCTGTTTGACGGTGTTTAGTGAAGTCGTGGCGCTTGGCAGCGAAAATAAACTGAAAGGTATTATCGACGTTCATGATGCCAAGACAGCAATCGTGAAAAACGCGCCGTTGGTTGATATGGAGAAAAAGGCGGATCAGTCGCACGATTCATGGCTGGCATTTTGGCTCGGTCCGGACCAGCGCAGTCGGCTTGGTCAAGGCGATCCGTTGATCGATCTGACCAAGGACGGCAAGGGCAAACTCATGTTGGGCGCGATCCAGGCCGGCACGCTTTTGACGGACTTTTCAGCCGGTATGCGCGTGGTCATTCAGCTTCAGATGGATACGAACGCCGCAGCGTCGTCTTTTTCGGATATTATTAATGAAGTTCGCAGACGCGGTCTTCAGGACGAGGATGTCAAAACGATGGATCTGCAAGGTCTGATCGAGGGGATCAGCATTTCATCCGACAAAAATTCGGTGTCCTTCGCCATCAATTACGACGAGAAGACCTTCGAGAAACTCATAGCGCTTGTGACGGATCTTGCCAAATCGGCAGCACATGAAGCCGAGTTGTAAGACCAAACGCAAACATGACGAGCGCCTTCTTTTGAAGGCGCTTTTTTTGTGTGATTTTTCGCAAATCGTGGCATATAGAACGAGATTTTAAAGGCAATTTGTCTGGAGTTCGTTTATGCAAAATCGGCATTATGCCATAGAGATATTATTGGTTTTTGTCATTGCGAGTTTTGTGTTTTTGTTTCAGCTCGCAGGCAATACGGGTATTTGGGAGCCGTGGGAGGCTTCGACGCTTCTCGTGGCGCGTCAGATTTCGCAGGCGAGTATCACGGAAACGGCATTTTGGATCCCGATGTTGGATGGGGATCTTGTATTTCGTCCGTATCTCCAGCTTTGGTCGTTGGCGACCATTTTTCGTGCCTGGCCTGATCCAGGCGCATTTTTGCTTCGTCTGCCCTCCGCGATCGCCGGCATTCTTTTGACGTTGATGTCTTTTGCCGTCATGCGTCGCAGCGTGAGTCGGCGCGCTGCGTGGATGAGCTTCCTGGTGCTGCTGACGTTCCCGATGTTCTTTTTTGCGTCGAAGCTGATCCAGGGTGGCATTTGGCCAATTTTTGCGGTGTCGTTGCCGATCCTGGTTTGGTGGCGCGGCGTATTTTCGACGTCACGTCGCGAGATGCGCGTGATGCGCGGTGCTCTTGCCGTTTCATTCGGCCTTTCGTTTTTGGCCGGTGGGCTTTGGGCGCTTGCCATCGTCAGCCTGGTTTTTGTGATCGGCTTTGCGATAACGCGTCACAACAGCCAGTTTGACGCCATTATCAGCCCATTCAGAACGCGCTATTTTCTGTTTCCGCTGTACGTGACGTTTGTTTTGTGCGGCCTTGTTTTTGGTCAATACATGACCCACATTGGGGAAGCGCGCGAAGGCCGCGTCGGCATTACGCTCGAAGCCCTCAACGAGGCGCTCGACAATGGTCGCGTGCTTTCGCTTGAGCGCCGTGAAAAGCAGATCATCGGCGAAATGGCGTCCTATAAGCGTGTTCCTCGTAAGTTTGTGCTTGCTGACACCGAAGCGCGTTTGAACACCGACGCTGACGAGTTGCTTTCCCATGATGATGTGGAACGCCGTCTGTTCGAAAAACTCATTGCGGAAAAAGGCCTGTCCATGGCGTCCCGTGAGCCTGAACAGCTCGATTTTTCGAACGATCTTCTTGCGACGGTTCGTTACTTCTTTAAATTCCTCGATAATGTCCACGAAGTTCAGAACGTGGCTCTGGCTCGGGTCAACGGGGCTGTGCTCGAGAAGTCTCCCGAAAAAGCGATCTTGCATGCGAAGCAGCCGTCGCCTGACCAGGAAGACGAGTTTTCTGTGCTTGGAAGCAGTGCCTTTGATGGCTTGGATGGCATGACGGAATTCGTCTATTCAGACGAGATCGTGAAATTGCCCGCTCAGGCGGTCACGGCGCACAGAACGGCTGATCACGACACCGAGTATGTCGAAATTCAGACGGGGCGAGCCACGGGGTACGTAGATGCCTCCATTCTTGAACAGATCGACCAGAAAAACGATTTTGAATGGCGCAACTGGGCGCGCATTCTCGTGTTGAGCATATTCCCGTGGATCGCGTTGTGGCCGTTGATCGCCGTTGGCGCCTTTGTGCCGTCGCGTCACTTTGTTTTTGAGGGCAAGCCTTTTCGGGGTGAATTTGTCGAAGAAGAGCGAAAAAATACAGAAGAAGCGAACAAACGCTCGCCGCTTCAGATATTCCTGGTGGTGTGGCTGTTTGTAGGCGTCGTCGCGACATGGATCGGCGTCAATTTCACGGGCTTTTATGAATTTACCGGTATCATGGCCGTCGCTATGTTGCTGGGCCTTGCTCTGGCGTCTGATTCTGTCTGGCAAAACATCCACCATGACGGGCTCATCAAGACGTTGGTTTGGATCATCGCTGGTGTCATTCTTTATTTCTCGATCGATACGCTCGTCGAGGCGCCTTTCTACCTCATCCACTATATGCTCGTCGATCCGCACATGAACTGGCCGCGCGACTATGCGATCTTTGAGAACCATTTTTGGGCTTACATGCCCATCTTCCTCTTTTTGGCGCTTTGGGCGTTCTCAAAATTGGGCGATCGTCCGTTTGCCTGGTTCTACCTGCGTTTGAGCAGTCGTTTTAGTGCAAATTCGACCATGACGAGCGATCGCTCCAGTATGTCGCTGGTACGCGTCAAGCATGAGATCTGTCCGACGAGCTTCCGTCCCGCATTTTTGCTCGTGTGTGCCGCCATCGTTTCGGCGAGTTTTATCTACCTGATGTATTTGCCCAAGATCTCGACCGAGTTGACGGAGGCCGACCTCGTCAACCATTTCATGGAACACGCCGGTCACGGCGAGAAGCTTTATATATTGAACCATGAGACCGAACAGATCTGTGCGACCTATCGCGATTGTGATCCGGGGTACGTCTGTAAAAACGCTCAGTGTCAGATCTCGACGTTTTCGTCCTATGCGCTGAGTTTGGCCCAGCCGGTCAGCCGTCCTGAACTTTTGGATAAAATCCACCCGTCGTCGGCTGAAAAAGCCTACTTTATCGTGCCCAAAGACGTTTTGTATGAAGTGAATCAGGCTTATCGTGAGTCTTTTCCGACGGAAGAGCGCCGCAATCTGACCGTGACGGAAGCGCCGTCCTCGCGTCTGTATTTGCTGACGAATGACGAAACGCAGACGAGCATCAATCCGCTCAATCGCGTCATCATGGACAAATTGCCTGAAGATGCGACGATCTTTACGCGCAAACTCAGTCCGGATCTCTCGTTAGTGGGTTTCCGCGTCGATCGATTCACGTGGGAGCCAACAGGCCGCATCGATCTGACGATGTTTTATCACGTCGATTCTGCATTCCAGACGCCGCTCTCGATTCGCTTTATCGCCGACTGGGCAAACAACTCGTCCATTTCTGCCCACGCGCTGGATCAGCTGGTCTATGCGTCGAGCGAATGGCTGGAAGGCGATGTGATTGCGGATCATGTGACCATTCCGTTGTCCGGTAACGCCACGCACGCCATTTTTGAGATCAGCATGTGCATCGTTGGCAGTGACAATCAGTGCGAAGATCGGGAACTCATCACGTCGATCGATTTTTAGTGAGTAGGGGGAAGCCTCCCCCTACGCGTCTATTGCTTTTGAAAACGTCGCATCTTCTTCGTCAACATCGTCATTCAGCGTTCGGTTACGGCCGTTAGGCCGCGCCCTCCGCTTCAGCCTCGTTTCCTCGAATCTGCGTCCGTTTTCTTCGGCAATACGCCGCTACCCCTTCTCCTGGCGGGGCCCTGAATTCGTTTGCAAAAGTCGCCTCTTCTTCGTCAACATCGTCATTCAGCGTTTTGTTCGTTTATTCTTGAATAATTTGTTTTGGAGCAGGCCTGGGCCTGCGGCGCGCAGGGGGACGCTGGCGCTCGTCCCCCTTGCAACCCCCGAGCGCTCTTTTGTCGGCCGTGTGGAACTCGCTTCGCTCAAACATGCCACACGGCCGTACCAAAACCAGGAACAGTTAAGGTAGATCATCGTAAACTAAATTTTGGAGTCGGCGGCCGCGAACTTGCCTTCGGCTTCGGACAAATCGCGCCCGCTCGCCCCAAATTCAGCCTGCTTGGCTTCGGCTTCGCTACGGCTGACATTTAATTTCTGATCAGACAAAGCTTCCCCGGCTGAGATGTAATTTTCTAATTTTTCTCCTGGCGGGGCCCTGAATTCGTTTGCAAGTGATCTAAACGTTTGTTTACGTGAATGAACTTTTGGTTTTAACGCGGCGGTAGATGCGGTAAACTAGAAAGGTTAGTGCGTTTGAAGCACTGTGGATAACTTTTTTAGGAGTTGAACTATGGCAAACAGCAGAGATAATCGCGGACATCAGCCCGAGGAAATGCGTTTACAGAAATTTTTGAGTTTGGCAGGCGTGGCCAGCCGTCGTCATGCCGAAGAAATGATCGAAGCCGGCCGCGTGAAGATCAGCGGCCGTGTCGTGAAAGAAATGGGCGTGATGGTGACGCCGGGCAAAAGCCGCGTTGAAGTGGATAACAAGCCCGTGTTTTATTCGCCGGAACGCACGTATGTCTTGTTCCACAAACCGACGGAGTGCGTGACGACGCTGGACGACCCGGAAGGTCGCACCACGGTCATCGACCTGCTGCCGCGCAGCATGCCGCGCGTCTTCCCGGTCGGTCGTCTCGACTGGGATACCGAAGGCCTGTTGTTGCTGACGAACGATGGCGAATTGGCGTATCGTTTGATGCATCCTGGTTCGAATGTTCCGCGCGTGTATCATGCGAAAGTGCGTGGTGAGCTTAAGGACACGTCGGCTGAGTTTAAGAAACTTCAGGCAGGTATTGAGCTTGAAGATGGCTTTGCCAAACCGGATCGCGTTTCGATCATCGATTTTACGGGCAACAACACGTGGGTCGAGATTGAGCTTCATATTGGTCGTAACCGCATCGTCCGTCGTTTGTTTGATGCGATTAACTTCCCGGTGATGAAGCTTCGCCGCGTTTCGTTTGGCAATTTGACGCTGGATGGTCTTTCACTCGGTTCGTTCCGTGATCTGAACGAGGATGAAGTTCGTGCGCTTTATACAATGTTGGGCGAAGAAAACGTGGATATGCCGAGCGTTCGTTCGAAAGACGGCGTTCACTATGCGCCTGGTTTCAAACCGGGTGAACGCATGCCGCGTCAGGCAGCGCCGAGTCGTGAAAAATTGGAAGCGAGACGCGAAAGTGGCCGCATCGACCGTCGTCCGCGTCCAGGTCGCAACCGTGTGAGCGATGAAGAAGAAAGCGCCGTGAGAGCGCCGCGCCGCGACCGTCGCCAGTTTGAAGATACACGTTATGATGTCGACGAAAATCGTTCGTTTAATAGCGACTGGGGCGATACCGACCGTAACGACCGTGGTTCCCGCTCGTTTGATCGCGACGACCGTGGTTCCCGCAAGTTCGACCGCGACGACCGTGGTCCCCGCAAGTTCGACCGCGACGACCGTGG